>NZ_LFJB01000079.1:0-21910 GCF_006658625.1 Bradyrhizobium sp. UNPF46 | reverse complement strand
GGAGTCCTCTTCAGAATCCATATCGCTGGACCGCGCAATACCACCCTCAAAACCACATGCGATTCCCCTGCCCTCCAGGGGAGGGTGCAGACGGAGCGAACAGGAAGAAGACCATGACCAACCTCACCCCCACCGGCTTCCTCGGCATCGGCAGCGCCAGCCTCGAATACAAATGGCTCGCGCCGCAGGTCCCCGATGCTCCGACCATCGTGCTGCTGCATGAAGGCCTCGGCTCGGTCGGTCTCTGGGGCGACTTTTCCGAGAAGCTGCAGCAAGCCACCGGCGCCGGCATCTTCCTCTATTCGCGTGCGGGCTACGGCCAGTCGAGCCCGGTGACGCTGCCACGGCCGCTCGACTACATGCAGCGCGAGGCGCTCGACGTGCTGCCGAAAATCCTCGATGCGATTCCGTTCAAGCGCGGCCTCCTGCTCGGCCATTCCGACGGCGCCTCGATCGCAACCATTTATGCCGGTTCACATCAGGATCACCGTCTGCAGGGCATCGCGCTGATCGCGCCGCATTTCATCGTCGAGGACGTCTCGGTGACATCCATCGCCGAGATCAAGACCGCGTTCGAGACCACCGACCTCAAGGTGAAGCTCGCGCGCTGGCACAAGGACGTCGACAACGCCTTCTACGGCTGGAACGGCGCCTGGCTCGATCCCGAATTCCGCGACTGGGATATCTCCGAATACCTCGCCTATATCCGCGTACCCGTCCTGGTCCTGCAGGGCGAGAATGATCAATATGGGACATTGCGCCAGGTCGAAATTGCCAGGGAAGAGTGCTACTGTCCGGTAGATTTTAAATTCATTTCAGACGCGGGCCATTCCCCGCATCGTGAAGCGCCGGGGGCGACGCTTGACGCGATCGAGCAATTTGCAAAAGCGGCCCTGCGCGACGATCAGGGGCTTCAGGGACGCGCCGCATGACCATGCGGAGGCACATCCATGAATGTGCCTCCACATGCGACCGGCCCTTTGCCGTGGCCGCAATGGGCCTATGTGCCCGGCGAAGCCGCCGGGCTGGATGCCGATTACGAGACGCTCGCGCTCGCCAAGGCGATGGTGCCGCCGGCCTTCCGTGGCCACGTGCCGGCGCGCCATCCGGCGCTGCGCTACGGGCTTGCGCTCAACGACCGCGGCTATTTCTGGGAAGCGCAGGAGGTGCTGGAGGCGGTGTGGGCCGCGGCGCCGCAAAACGGTCGCGAGCGCATTCTGCTGCGCGCCTGCATCCTCATCGCCAATGCGAATTTACGGTTGCGCATGCAGAAGGCGTACTCGGCCGCGCGCTTGTTTGGCGACGCGCTCGGGGAGCTGCGCACGTTCACCTCGCGCAAGGCGGCGCCGGGTGGAGATGGTTTCGTCGAAAGCTTCCCGATACCGGCATTGACGGCTCTGCTCCAGGCCAAGCTCGGCCGGGCCGAACTCACCAAGGCCGACTGGATCGCGCTCAGCGCCATTGTCCGATCGTAGGGTCTCATGAAACAAAGTGCATGCCTTGGTCGTTATTGACTAGACGCGCTCAAAAAGATGCACTATTGTGCATCTAACGGTAAAGACCGAAGTCCACAATCAAGCTCAGGGATGACCCATGGCCGGGGAAGATCGGCGCCTCGCAGGCGGCGCGACATTCATCGATTTCCAGACCGAACCGTCCCGCTACAAGCACTGGAAGCTTGCGGTCGACGGTGACGTTGCGACGCTGACCATGGACGTCGACGAGAATGGCGGCCTGTTCGAGGGCTATCTGCTCAAGCTCAATTCCTATGACCTCGGCGTCGACATCGAGCTTGCGGACGCGGTCCAGCGCCTGCGCTTCGAGCATCCCGAGGTCAAGGTCGTGCTGATGCGCTCGGCCAAGAACCGCGTGTTCTGCGCCGGCGCCAACATCCGCATGCTCGCGGGCTCCACCCACGCCCACAAGGTGAACTTCTGCAAATTCACCAACGAGACCCGCAACGGCATGGAGGACTCCTCGGAGAATTCCGGCCAGCGCTTCATCACCGTGGTGAACGGCTCGGCGGCCGGCGGCGGCTATGAGCTGGCGCTCGCGACCGACCACATCATCCTCGCCGACGACGGATCGTCTGCGGTGGCGCTGCCCGAAGTGCCGCTGCTCGCGGTGCTGCCCGGCACCGGCGGCCTCACCCGCGTCGTCGACAAGCGCAAGGTGCGCCGCGACCACGCCGATTTCTTCTGCACCATCGAGGAAGGCGTGAAGGGCAAGCGCGCCGTGCAGTGGCGCCTCGTCGACGAGATCGCGCCGAACTCCAAGTTAGAGGCCAGGATCGCCGAGCGTGCCAGGGAGTTTGCGGCGGCCTCGAAGCGCAAGGGCAGCGGCAAGGGCATCGCACTGACGCCGCTGAAGCGCGTCATCGACCAGAACAGCATCCGCTACGGCTTCGTCACCGTCGACATCGATCGCGCCGCCCGCATTGCCGCCATCTCGATCAAGGCCCCTGAAGCCGCGCCGCCCGCCGACATCGACGGCATGATGGCGCAGGGGGCCGCGTTCTGGCCGCTCCAGGTCGCGCGCGAGCTCGACGATGCCATCCTGCATTTGCGCATCAACGAGCTCGAGATCGCCATGCTGGTGTTCAAGAGCCATGGCGACCGCGCTCATGTGCTCGCGCACGATGCCTTCCTCGAGGCCAACAAGGCGCATTGGCTGGTCAACGAGATCAGGCATTACTGGAAGCGCGTGCTCAAGCGCATCGACGTCACCTCGCGCACGCTGGTGACGCTGGTCGAGCCCGGCTCGTGCTTTGCCGGCACGCTCGCCGAGCTCGTCTTCGCCGCCGACCGCTCCTACATGCTGATCGGCACGCGCCAGGGCGACAACCGCCCGCCGCCGTCGATCGAGCTCTCCGCGATGAATTTCGGACCCTATCCGATGAGCCATGGTCTGACGCGGCTGCAATCGCGCTTCCAGGCCGATCCCTCCGATGTGGAGCGCGCCGAAGCCACGCTCGGCACCAGCCTCGACGCCGAGCAGGCCGAGGAGCTCGGCCTCGTCACCTTCGCGCTCGACGACATCGACTGGGACGACGAGGTCCGCGTGTTTCTGGAGGAGCGCGCCAGCTTCTCCCCCGACAGCCTCACCGGCATGGAAGCGAATTTGCGCTTCGTCGGCCCCGAGACGATGGAGTCGAAAATCTTCTCGCGCTTGACCGCCTGGCAGAACTGGATCTTCCAGCGCCCCAACGCGGTCGGCGAGGAAGGCGCGCTGCGCCGCTACGGCAGCGGCCAGAAGCCGAAATTCGATATGACGCGAGTCTAGAGGGCGAATGGGGAGTGGCGAATAGCGAATGGTGCACTTCCATTCGCTACTCGCCATTCGCTACTCGCCTACTTCAACCAGTCCCCCACGGGAGGTCCACCATGAACATGAACATCATGAACGTCGACTACTCGACCAAGATTCCGAACAACGTCAATCTCGCCGAAGACCGCCAGGTGCTCAAAGCGCTGGAGGGCTGGCATCCCGGCTACATGGACTGGTGGAGCGACATGGGGCCGGAAGGCTTCCAGGAATCGCTGGTGTACTTGCGCACCGCCTATTCCGTCGATCCGCGCGGCTGGGCCAAGTTCGACTATGTCCGCATGCCCGAATATCGCTGGGGCATTCTTCTTGCGCCGCAGGAAGAGAACCGCGTCGTGCCGTTCGGCGAGCATTATGGCGAGCCGGCCTGGCAGGAAGTCCCGGGCGAGCATCGCGCCATGCTGCGCCGCCTGATCGTGATCCAGGGCGACACCGAGCCGGCCTCGGTCGAGCAGCAGCGCCATCTCGGCAAGACCGCGCCCTCGCTCTACGACATGCGCAACCTGTTCCAGGTCAATGTCGAGGAAGGCCGCCATCTCTGGGCGATGGTCTATCTGCTGCAGAAATATTTCGGCCGCGACGGCCGCGAGGAAGCCGATGATCTGCTGCGCCGCCGCTCCGGCGATGCCGACGCGCCGCGCATGCTCGGCGCCTTCAACGAGGCCACGCCGGACTGGCTGTCCTTCTTCATGTTCACCTACTTCACCGACCGCGATGGCAAGATGCAGCTGCATTCGCTGGCACAGTCGGGCTTCGATCCGCTGTCGCGCACCTGCCGCTTCATGCTGACGGAAGAAGCTCACCACATGTTCGTCGGCGAGACCGGCATCACCCGCGTCGTGCAGCGCACCTGCGATGCGATGCGCGAGGCCGGCATCACCGATCCGACCGATATCGCCAAGGTCCGCGCGCTCGGGGTGATCGATCTGCCGACCATCCAGAAGAAGCTGAACCTGCACTACACGCTGTCGCTCGATCTGTTCGGCTCGGAGGTGTCGACCAACGCCGCCAACGCCTTCAACGCCGGCATCAAGGGCCGCTATCACGAGACCCAGATCGAGGACGACCACCAGCTCAAGAACTCCACCTATCCGGTGCTCAAGCTGATCAACGGCGAGATCAAGCTGGTCGACGAGCCGGCGCTGACCGCGCTCAACATGCGCCTGCGCGACGATTACAGCCAGGACTGCGTCAAGGGCCTGCTGCGCTGGAACAAGGTGATCACGACCGCGGGCTACGATTTCCAGCTCAAGCTGCCCAACGTCGCCTTCCACCGCCACATCGGCGAGTTCAAGGACGTGCACGCGACGCCCGACGGCCTTCTGATCGACAATGCCACCTGGGCCAAGCGCAAGGACGAGTGGCTGCCCTCGACCAGCGACGGCGACTTCATCACCTCCCTGATGCAGCCCGTCACCGAAAGCGGCAAGTTCGCCTCCTGGATCTCGCCGCCGAAAGTCGGCATCGACAACAAGCCTGGCGATTTCGAGTACGTGAAGATCGAGTCGTAAGGGGTTGGCGAATAGTGAGTGGTGAGTAGCGAGTGGCGAAAGAGCGGCTACTCGCCATTCGCTACTCGCCATTCGCGCGCACTGCTATCCCGCGATCTCCAGTCCCGCATTCGCATACACCACACCGCCATCCACCGCGATGGTGTTGCCGACCACGTAATCGCCCGCACGCGAGGCGAGATAGATCGCAACGCCTGCCATGTCCTCGTCGGTGCCGATCCGCCGCGCCGGAATGCGCTTGGCGACCTCGTCCGAATGGTCGCGCGCGGCGCGGTTCATGTCGGATTTGAACGCACCCGGGGCGATCGCGGTGACGTTGATGTTGTCCTTGATCAGCTTGGTCGCCATGCGCCGCGTCAGATGGATCACGGCGGCCTTGCTGGCGGCGTAGGAATAGGTCTCGCTCGGGTTGACGAAGATGCCGTCGACCGAGGCGATGTTGATCACTTTTGCGGGCCGCTCGTGCGAGGCTGCGGCGCGCAGCGGCTTGGCCAGCGCCTTGGTCAGGAAGAACAGCGACTTGACGTTGAGGTCCATCACCTTGTCCCAGCCGCTTTCGGGGAATTCGTCGAACTCCGCGCCCCAGGCCGCGCCGGCATTGTTGACGAGGATGTCGAGCTTCGGCTCCAGCTTGATGATCTCGGAAGCGAGCCTGTCGCAGCCTTCGATGGTGGAGATGTCGATCGGCAGCGCGATGCACTCGCCGTCATATTGCGCGCTGAGCTCCTTGGCGGTCGCCTCGCACGGTCCGGCCTTGCGCGCGGTGATGTAGACCTTCGCCGCGCCGGCGCTGAGAAATCCCGCCGCGATCATCTTGCCGATGCCACGCGACCCGCCGGTCACCAGCGCGACGCGGCCTTTGAGCGAAAACATATCCTTGAACATGGTGCCTCCCTTGCGTTGGCGTTGTTTTGGGCGGGGAGGGCAGGGGAGTCAAGGAAGAGGCGCTTAGGTCAGATGCAAGTGAGGCGCGATAACGGCCCGACAAACTCAGTGTCGTCCCGGATCTGCGCGCGCTTGGGACGCGCTTGCCCGGGACGACGATGGAGATCGGAGCGCAGCTACGCCGCCGCGATCCGGCGAAAGCCGTTCCACATCGCGGTCGCGGCGCCCGAGGTCAGCACCGGCAGAATTCTTGCGTCCTGGTAGTTGCCGTTGAGCGAGACGCGCGGCAGTGCCGTCATGTGATCGGCATTCTCGGCGAACAGCATGCCCGGCCGCGTCGTCACCGCGGTCTTGAAGCCGGCCGTCGCGGCGAGGCCGAATTCACGCGTGCCTGCGGCCTCGCGGTCGCCATAGGGATAGGCGAGATGCAGCACGGGACGCTCCAGCGCCTGCTCGATCCGCGCCCGGCTCACAGCCAGCTCCTGCGCGGCGACGTCTTCCGCCAGCTTGGCGAGGTTGCAATGGCTGACGCTGTGCGCGCCGATCGTCACCAGCGGATCAGCGGCGAATGTCTTCAACTCGTCCCAGGACAAGCAGAGGCCGCGGCACAGCGCGGCCATGTCGACGTCATAGCGTGTGCAGAGCGCCTCGATCTCGCGCGCCAGATCGTGCTCGCCCGGCAGCGCGCGCAGCCAGTCGTGCAGGCGGTCGTAGGCGGCCTGCTTGGCCGCAGGCGTCGTCGCATCGAGCCGCAGTGCGGAATGGCCGATCGTGACGTCGATCTGCTCGGCCTTGGCGATCACGGCTTCCAGCGCCGCCCACCATAACCGTCCGGTGCCTTCGGCAAAATCGCTCGCGACATAGACCGTCAGCGGTGCGTCGAATTCGCGCAACACCGGCAGCGCATGGTCCAGATTGTCGCGATAGCCGTCGTCGAAGGTGAAGGCGGCGAAGCGGCGCTCGAACCGGCCCTGCACCAGCCGCTCATGCAGCTCGTCCATGCTGACGATGTCGATGTCGCGCGAGCGCAAATGACACAGCGTCTCGCGCAGGAATTCGGGAGTGACCTCGAGGTGCCGGTTCGGCTGGAACGCCGCCTCGCGGGCCGGCCGGACGTGGTGCAGCATGAAAATGGCGCCGACGCCCGACAGAAGCGGGCGCAGCAGATGGTGTGCCCCGCTGAAATAGAGTGCTCCCAGCCCGGCGCGGATGACGTTGTTACGCAGTTGTTTCATGACCGGCCGGCGGACTTTGGCATTCCGTCTTCAACTTACGGAAGAACCCTTGAAGAAAAAGTTATCCCGATTGTCCAGCCGGTGCCTTCGGAAGGGCGCCATTTCCGGTTTGACAGCCTGCCAAGGGTTTGTTTTGTCTCCGGTTCCAGAGTTCGGGTCGTCGAATGCAGAAGCTTTTCAGGTGGGCCAGCAAATGGTGGCCGGGGTTAATTCCCCTGGCCGTCATGTGGGGATTTGCGGCCTGGAATAATACCTTACCGGTCGAGGCCGACCTGTCGGCCCGCAGCTCGGCCGCGCTGAAGGGGACCGTTCTGGACAAGACCCGGATCGCGGTGGACGGCCGCGACGTCAGCCTGGTCGCAGACGCCTTCTCCGAGGAGGGCCGCCGCGACGCCGTGATGGCGGTCGAGACGGTCCCGGGCGTGCGTCTGGTCGACGACCGGACCCGTCTTGTTCCCGAGGCCAAACCCTTCGTCTGGAACGCCGAGCGCGATGTGGTGCGGGTGACGCTGTCGGGCTCCGCGCCGCTGCCGTCGATCAAGGGCCGGCTGACCGAGGCGGCCCGCAAGGAGGTCGGCGGCGTCGAGGTGGCCGACCAGATGGGCCTGGCGCGGGGCGCGCCGCCGCGGTTCGAGGCCGCCGCGATGCTGCTGCTGGACCAGATCGGCAAGCTGAAGGACGGCAAGATCACGATCACGGACACCAAGGTCAATCTGTCGGGCATGGCGCGCGATCTCGGCGGCCGCGAGGCGATCGCGGCTGCGCTGAAGAACCTGCCCGAGGGCTTCTCGATCGCCGCCAACGACGTCAAGGCGCCGCCCTACATCTTCCAGGCCTACAAGGATCCGGTCGCCGCGACCGTGACGCTGACCGGCTACGTGCCCGACAACGCCATCCACGCGGCGATCGCCACCAGCGCCGCGCGAAAATTCTTCACCGAGAAGGTCGTCGACAATCTCAAGGCCAGCATCGGCGCGCCCGGCTCCTTCAACACGGCCGTGATCGCGGCGCTCGGCGCGCTGTCGCGGCTGTCGACCGGCACGCTGGTCGTCTCCGACCGCGAGGTGAAGCTGTCGGGCGATGCGCTCTATGAAGGTGCCGCCAACGACATCCGCGCCGGGCTCGGCAAGGACTTCCCGAAGACCTGGCAATACAAGCCGGAGATCACCGTGAAGCCCGCGGCGGGTCCGGTCGACGGCACCGTGTGCCAGCAATTGTTCACGGACCTCCTGGCCAAGGGCAAGATCCGCTTCGCGCCCAAGCGCGCCGACATCGATCCGGATTCCGCCGCCATTCTCGATCATCTGATCGAGACGTCGCTGCGCTGCCCCAACACCAATGTCGAGGTGGCCGGGCATACCGATGCCGACGGCGAGGACGGCTTCAACCGGGCGCTCTCGGAGAAGCGCGCGCAGGCGGTGATCGACTATCTGGTCAAGGCCGGCCTGCCCGCCAGCCGCTTCACCGCGGTCGGCCATGGCAGCACGCAGCCCGTCGCCGGCAACGACACCGACGAAGGCAAGGCGCAAAACCGCCGCATCGAATTTCTGGTGAGGTGACGATGCCCTATCTCCTCTCGTTTCATATGGGCTGGCTGATCGGCTCGGTGCTGCTCGGCTTCTGCATGGGCTGGATCTCGGTGGTCCAGCGCGGCAACGGCACCTCGAAGGTGACGGCGCGCTGGCTCGCCGTGCTTGCCGCCGCCCTGGTCGCGGCCTCGTTCGCCCATGTCGTCCCCGGCCGCTTCGGTTACTGGCTCGATCTCGGCCTCGTCATGTTCGCCTGCTACCTCGTCGGCTGCACCATCGGCGCCTGGCTGCGCGACCGCGTGGTCGCGCGCACCGCACCGCCAGCCCCTCTGTGACGTTGCCACGCCCCCGGTCCTTCGGTCGGGGCAAGGCGCAGGAGGGGCCTGCCGCGGCCTTTCGGCGCATCGGAAATCCGCGGCCGGCCGCTTCGATGCCCCTCTTTCAACAAGCCGGGCCCGCCCATAGATTGATTTCGGCTTAAGGCGTGACGGAACATTGTGCGGCCGAAATCATCAAACCTTCACGGCGCCTGCGCAGGATCGCCATGGAGATTCGCCTCGAGTCTTGCCGCCGATCCTGCCGCAGAAGGCGCCAAACCGTGCATCAGGAGCCCGCAACCCTGCCTAAAATATTGAAGGCACGTGTTTTTGTTCGAATTGGCGAATTCCACTCGGCCCGAAAACGCGCTAGTGGAGGGGCAGGGGGCATGCGCGATGCCGGAGCAGACGGCGAGGGGTCGTCGTGTGCCTCTGCGCCGTCCCGTCCGCTGGCCGTTCTGGCCGCTGAAGCGTTGTTCGAGGTCTAGATGCTGGAAGCCATACGCAGGGCGACGTCGTTTCTGCGCGAGAAGCAAATCCTGCATAAGCTTGGCGTTGTGATCAGCGTCGCGGTCATCGGCATCGCTTGCTATGTGCTCTACCACATGCTGCGAGGCATCGATTTCAACGAGGTCCTCGAAGCGATCAAGAGCACCGAGCCGAGCCAGATTGCGATGGCGGCGCTGTTCGTCGCCGCGGGCTATTTCACGCTGACTTTCTACGATCTGTTCGCCGTGCGAGCGATCGGTCACTCCCATGTGCCCTACCGCATCAATGCGCTCGCGGCCTTCACCTCCTATTCGATCGGTCACAATGTCGGCGCCAGCGTTTTCACCGGCGGCGCGGTGCGTTACCGCATCTACTCGGCCTATGGGCTGAACGCGATCGACGTGGCGAAGATCTGCTTCCTCGCCGGCCTGACCTTCTGGCTCGGCAATGCCGCCGTGCTCGGCCTCGGCATCACCTATCATCCGGAAGCCGCCGCCTCGATCGACCAGCTTCCGCCCTGGCTGAACCGCACCCTGGCGCTGATGATCATCGTGGCGCTGATCGGCTATGTGGTCTGGGTCTGGACCCAGCCGCGGGTGGTCGGCCGCGGTCCCTGGACCGTGGTGCTGCCGGGCGGCCCGCTGACGCTGCTCCAGATCGCGATCGGCATCATCGATCTCGGCTTCTGCGCGCTCGCGATGTACGTGCTGGTCCCGGACGAGCCCAATCTCGGCTTCGTCGTGGTCGCGGTGATCTTCGTCTCGGCGACGCTGCTCGGCTTCGCCAGCCATTCGCCCGGCGGGCTCGGGGTGTTCGACGCGGCCATGCTGGTCGGCCTGTGGCAGATGGATCGCGAGGAGCTGCTCGGCGGCATGCTGTTGTTCCGCGTCCTCTATTATCTCTCGCCTTTCGTCATCTCTGTAATCTTGCTGACGTTTCGCGAAGTTATCATCGGCGCACGATCGAAGCGCCTGCAGCAGGCGGCGCTCAAGCTCGACCCCGGTCCGGCGCCCGAAGCCGCTTATGTGAGAGAGCGCAGCGACGGCGCCAAATCTTAAGGTAAGCCCCAGGAGAAGTCCGCCCGATGGCGATCGACGCCCCTTCTTCTCCCGCCGCTCAGCCCTGGTCCGACCGGCTGCGGCACTCGACCGTCATCCTGATCGCCGCGGCGCTGGCGCTGTCCGTCGTCGTCTCGCTCGGCGAATTGTTGGCGCTGCATGCCGTTGCCGTGTTCCTCTGCATCGCGGCAGCGGCGCTGATCCCGTGGCGCCTGCACGATGCCGCGGCCTCGCGCGAGGACACCCGCCGCATCAACCCGGTCGAGAGCGCGGCGGTGGCCGCGGTCGTCGCCGGCATGCCGGATCCGGCGGTGCTGCTCGACCGCGCCGGCCGCGTCATCCACCTCAATGCCGCCGCGGCCCAGCTCGCGCCGGCACTGCGCCGGAACGAGCTCGCCCAGTTCGCGCTGCGCTCGCCGGAGATCATCACGGCGCTGCGCGAGTCGATCGCGACCACCGAGCCGCGCCGCGCGACCTATCTCGACCATGTCCCGGTCGATCGCTGGATGGAGCTGATCATCACGCCGGTGCCGGTGCCGACCAGTTTCGGCGGCGCCGACAAATGCATGCTGATGACCTTCCACGACCAGACGCCGCTGCGCCGGGTCGAGGAGATGCGCGCCGACTTCGTCGCCAATGCCAGCCACGAGCTGCGCACGCCGCTCGCGGCGCTGTCGGGCTTCATCGACACGCTGCAGGGCCAGGCCAAGGACGATCCCAAGGCGCGCGAGCGCTTCCTCGGCATCATGCACAACCAGGCCACCCGCATGGCGCGCCTGATCGACGATCTCCTGTCGCTGTCGCGGGTCGAGCTGTCGGCCCATGTCCGGCCCGACACCCTGGTCGACCTCTTGCCGATCATCCGCCAGGTCGCCGACGGGCTCGAGCCGCTGGCGCGCGAGCGGCAGGTCGAGGTCGAGCTCCATCTGCCCGACAGCCCGGTGATGATCGCGGGCGACCGCGAGGAGCTGCTCCGCCTGTTCGAGAATTTGATCGAGAACGCGCTCAAATACGGCGCCTCGGGCGGACGCGTCGTCGTGTCGCTGATCTCAGCCGCAGCCACTGATGGAACTCAGGAAATCCGGATCATGGTGCGCGATTTCGGCCCCGGGATCGCGCCCGAGCACCTGCCGCGGCTGACTGAGCGCTTCTACCGCGTGGACGTCGGCGACAGCCGCTCGCAGGGCGGAACCGGGCTCGGATTATCGCTGGTGAAACATATTCTTAACCGCCATCGCGGCCGGCTTTTGATCGAAAGCGTGCCCAAGCAGGGTGCGACTTTCACCGCCTGCTTTCCCCAGGCCAAGACTTTAGTTTGAGCTAAAAACGCAAGCGATTTCAATCGCTTGGTGGTGTCATCCGACTGTCACGAAACCTTCGTAAAAGCACAGCCGACCGCTCCTAAAGCGGTCGGCGTGGGGAGCGCGATCGGGCGCGGATGGCGCTTCGCTCCCCCCAATGGAGACCAGCATGAATTTCCTCAAGACGATCGTCGTTGCCGGCATGGTTGCCGCTTCGACGACGGCGGCCTTTGCTGCCGACATCACCGGCGCCGGCGCGACGTTCCCGTTCCCGATCTATTCGAAGTGGGCTGACGCCTACAAAAAGGAGACCGGTAACGGTCTGAACTACCAGTCGATCGGCTCCGGCGGCGGCATCAAGCAGATCCAGGCCAAGACCGTGACCTTCGGCGCGACCGACATGCCGCTCAAGGCTGAGCAGCTCGAGAAGGACGGCCTCGTCCAGTGGCCGATGGTGATGGGCGCCATCGTTCCCGTGGTCAACCTCGAGGGCGTGAAGCCGGGCGAGATGGTGTTCGACGGCGAGACGCTGGCCAACGTCTATCTCGGCAAGATCACCAAGTGGGACGATCCGGCCATCAAGAAGCTCAATCCGAACGTCAAGCTGCCGTCGGATGCGATCACCGTGGTCCGCCGTTCGGACGGGTCGGGCACCACCTTCAACTTCACCAACTACCTCTCCAAGGCCAGTGCGGACTGGAAGAGCAAGGTCGGTGAGGGCACCGCGGTCGAGTGGCCGGTTGGCGTCGGCGCCAAGGGCAACGAAGGCGTGTCGGGCAACATCGGCCAGACCAAGAACTCGATCGGCTACGTCGAGTATGCCTATGCCAAGCAGAACAAGCTGACCTATACCGGCCTCGTCAACAAGGCCGGCAAGACCGTGCAGCCGACCGTCGAAGCTTTCCAGGCGGCCGCCTCCAACGCCGACTGGGCCAAGGCGCCCGGCTACTACGTCATCCTGACCGACCAGCCCGGCGAGAAGTCCTGGCCGATCACGGCGGCGACCTTCATCCTCATGCACAAGGACGCCACCGACAAGGCGGCTTCGCAGGAAGCCATCAAGTTCTTCCGCTGGGCCTTCACGAAGGGCGACAAGGCGGCCGAGGAGCTCGACTACATCCCGATGCCGGACACCGTCGTCAAGCAGATCGAGAAGACCTGGGCTGCCGAGATCAAGAGCTAAGCGCCCCGGTCCCGGACTGTGCGCCGGGATCTCAAAAGACCTCCGCTCCGGATCGGCATTGCGCCGCATCCGGAGCGCAAGACCAACAACAACACCGACAGCAAGCGTATATAACGGGTACAGGGGATCGGCGTGGCAGAGATGGCCGTTCAGAGCGATGTAATCGACGATGCCGGACCGTATGACCGCGCCAAGGCCTTGGGCGCGTTCAAGCTCGGCGACGTCACCTTCTACTGGATCACGCGGTTGTCCGCGATCTCGGTGCTGCTGATCCTCGGCGGCATCATCATCTCGCTGATCGTCGGCGCGTTCCCGGCGATGAAAGCATACGGCTTCTCCTTCCTGTGGACGCAGCGCTGGGCGCCGTCGGCCGATCCGCCCGTGCTCGGCGCGCTCGGGCCGATGTACGGCACGCTCGTCACCTCCTTCATCGCGATGTTGATCGCCATTCCCGTCGGCCTCGGCATTGCGATCTTCCTCACCGAGCTCTGCCCGCAATGGCTGCGCCGCCCGATCGGCATGGCGATCGAGCTGCTCGCCGGCATTCCCTCGATCATCTACGGCATGTGGGGCTTCTTCGTGCTGGGCCCGTTCCTGGCCAACACCTTCCAGCCCCTTATGATCAGGATCTTCGACGGCGTCCCGGTGCTGGGCGCGATCTTCGCAGGTCCCCCGTCCTATCTCAGCACGTTCAACGCCGCGCTGATCCTCGCCATCATGGTGCTGCCCTTCATCACCTCGATCTCGGTCGACGTGTTCAAGACGGTGCCGCCGGTGCTGAAGGAGGCCGCTTACGGCGTCGGCTGCACCACCTGGGAAGTCGTCCGCAGCGTGGTGATCCCCTACACCCGCGTCGGCATCATCGGCGGCGTCATGCTGGCGCTGGGCCGCGCGCTCGGCGAGACCATGGCGGTGACCTTCATCATCGGCAACTCGTTCCGCATCTCCTCATCGATCTTCGCGCCGGGCACCACGATCTCGGCGGCGATCGCATCCGAGTTCGCCGAGAGCGACGGCCTGCACCAGTCCGGCCTGATCCTGCTCGGCTTGCTCCTGTTCGTGCTGACGTTCTTCGTGCTGGCCGCCGCGCGGCTGATGCTGATGCGGCTGGACAAGAAGGCGGGGAAGTAAGGTCATGGCGCTCAATCCGATCTATTCGCGTCGTCGCCGCGTGGACATCGTCATCCGCGGGCTCTGCTTCGCCGCGGCCGCCTTCGGCGTCACCTGGCTCGCGCTGATCCTGGTCACGCTGCTCTACAACGGCCTGGCCGGCCTCAATCTCGAGATCTTCGTCGCGGACACGCCGCCTCCGGGCTCGACCGAAGGCGGCCTGCGCAACGCGATCGTCGGCTCGATCATCATGACGTTGATCGGCGTCGGCATCGGCGCGCCGCTCGGCCTGTTCGCCGGCACCTACCTTGCCGAATACGGCCGCAACGATCGCCTGACCTCGGTGATCCGCTTCATCAACGACATCCTGCTCTCGGCGCCCTCGATCATCATCGGCCTGTTCATCTACGGCGCGGTGGTGGTGCCGATGCGTGGCTTCTCCGCGATCGCGGGCGCGCTCGCGCTCGCCGTCATCGTGATCCCGGTCGTGCTGCGCACCACCGAGGACATGCTGCTGCTGGTGCCGAATCCGCTGCGTGAGGCGGCCTCGGCGCTGGGCCTGCCGCGCTCGCTGGTGATCAAGCGCATCGCCTATCGTGCGGCCCGGTCGGGCCTCATCACCGGCGTGCTGCTCGCCACCGCACGCGTCGCGGGCGAGACCGCGCCGCTGCTCTTCACCGCGCTGTCGAACCAGTTCTTCAGCCTCGGCCTGAACAAGACGATGGCCAACCTGCCCGTCACCATCAACAACTTCGTGCAGAGCCCCTACGCCTACTGGAAGCAGCTGGCGTGGAGCGGCGCACTGCTCATCACCCTGACCGTGCTTGCCCTGAACATTGGCGCGCGCATCCTTGGCGCCGAGAGGACCGCAAAATGAGTGAACTTTCCGTATCGATGAGCGCCTCCGGTGGCCTTCCGCAGGCGCCGGTGCTGCCCGAGGCGCCCGCCAAGGTGACGGTGCGCAACCTCAACTTCTATTACGGCGAGCACCACGCGCTGAAGAACATCAACCTGACGCTGGGCGCCAACCGCGTCACGGCGTTCATCGGCCCGTCCGGCTGCGGCAAGTCGACCCTGCTGCGCATCTTCAACCGGATGTACGACCTCTATCCGGGCCAGCGCGCCACCGGCCAGCTGATGCTCGATCAGACCAACATCCTCGACCCCAAGCTCGACCTCAATCTGCTGCGCGCCCGGGTCGGCATGGTGTTCCAGAAGCCGACGCCGTTCCCGATGACGATCTACGAGAACATCGCCTTCGGCATCCGCCTCTACGAGAAGATCTCGAAGTCCGAGATGGACGACCGCGTCGAGAAGGCGCTGCGCGGCGGCGCGCTGTGGAACGAGGTCAAGGACAAGCTCAACGCCTCCGGCCTGTCGCTCTCCGGCGGCCAGCAGCAGCGCCTGTGCATCGCCCGCACCGTCGCGGTGCGGCCCGAGGTGATCCTGTTCGACGAGCCCTGCTCGGCGCTCGACCCGATCTCGACCGCCAAGGTCGAGGAGCTGATCCAGGAGCTGTCCGAGAACTACACGATCGCGATCGTCACCCACAACATGCAGCAGGCGGCGCGCGTCTCCGACAAGACCGCCTTCATGTATCTGGGCGAGCTGATCGAGTTCGACGACACCAGCAAGATCTTCACGTCGCCGACCGACCGGCGCACGCAGGACTACATCACCGGCCGGTTCGGCTGAGGAGACGCAATATGGGTACCGAACATACCGCAAAGGCCTTCGACACCGACCTCCAGGAACTCACTCGCCTGGTCGCCGAGATGGGCGGCATCGCCGAGCGCATGATCGTCGATTCCGTCGACGCGTTGATCCGCCGCGACGTCGCGCTCGGTCAGCGCGTCGTGACCATCGACGCCGATCTCGACGCGCTGCAGAAGAGGATTGAAGAGCGCGCCGTGCTGACCATCGCACGACGCCAGCCGATGGCGGTCGATCTGCGCGAGATCGTCGGCGCCATGCGCGTTGCGACCGATCTCGAGCGCATCGGCGACCTCGCCAAGAACATGGGCAAGCGCGTTGCCGCGCTCGAGACTGACTTCCATCCGCTGAAACTGTTCCGCGGCCTCGAGCACATGACCGACCTCGTGCAGCAGCAGGTCAAGAGCGTGCTGGACGCCTATGCCGCGCACGATCTGCCGGCGGCGATGGCGGTGTGGAAGGGCGACGAGGAGGTCGATGCGATCTGCACCTCGCTGTTCCGCGAGCTCCTCACCTACATGATGGAGGATCCGCGCAACATCTCGTTCTGCATCCATCTGATGTTCTGCGCCAAGAACATCGAGCGGATCGGCGACCACGCCACCAACATCGCCGAGACCGTGTTCTACATGATCGAGGGCCAGGCGATCACCGACAAGCGGCCGAAGGGCGACATGACCACCTTCGCCACGACGATCCCGAATACCTGAAGACTTTAAGGAGCGACGACACCATGGGCGCACGCATTATGGTGGTTGAGGACGAGGAAGCTCTCACCGAGCTTCTCCGCTACAACCTCGAAGGCGACGGCTATGACGTCGAGACGGTGATGCGCGGCGACGACGCCGACACCCGCCTCAAGGAACACATTCCCGACCTGATCGTGCTCGACTGGATGCTGCCGGGCCTCTCCGGCATCGAGCTGTGCCGGCGGCTGCGCACCCGGCCCGAGACCAAGCAGCTGCCGATCATCATGCTCACCGCGCGCGGCGAGGAGAGCGAGCGGGTGCGGGGTCTTGCCACCGGCGCCGACGACTACATCGTCAAGCCGTTCTCGGTGCCGGAGCTCCTGGCGCGCGTGAAGGGACTGCTGCGGCGCGCCAGTCCCGAGCGGCTCGCGACCGTGCTGGCCTATGGCGACATCGAGCTCGACCGCGACAAGCGCCGCGTGGCGCGCTCGGGCCGCCCGATCGACCTCGGCCCGACCGAATATCGCCTCCTGGAGTTCTTCCTGGAGCATCCCGGCCGCGTGTTCTCGCGCGAGCAGCTGCTCGACAGCGTCTGGGGCCGCGACATCTACATCGACGAGCGCACCGTCGACGTCCATATCGGCCGCCTGCGCAAGCTGCTCAATCTCGGCCGCGAGCAGGACCCGATCCGAACCGTCCGCGGCGCCGGCTACGCGCTCGACGATCGCTTCGCGAAGGCGGAGACGACCTGAGGGTTGCGAACGGTTGGTCTGGCGAGCTGCAGCCACATGCTCAGCTGTCATCCCGGGGCGCGCGTAGCGCGAGCCCGGGATCCATAACCACAGGGTGGGGTTTGGCGAAGACCCGGAGTGACCATCTCGCGCAACAATTGCGCCCTGTGGTTATGGCTCCCCGCGTTCGCGGGGACGACATCGGATGTGTTGAGCCGTCATCGCACGACGGCTGCCGTCCTTGCAGTCAGCTAATTCCGCAAACTCAGCGCGGGCCCGGCTTGGCCGGCGCACGCCGGCGATCCGCCGCCGGCTGATACGCCACGCGCGAATGCTGGGCGCAGTAGGGAAGGCCGGAGAGCGCCTTGCCGCCGCAGAAGAAGAAATCCGGGCTCGAGGGATCGCCGACCGGCCAGTGGCAGGTCGCCTCGTTCAGTTCGAGCAGCGACAGCCGCTGGCTCATCGGCACCACGTTGTCGTAGGTGACGGGCTCGGCCTCGACCTCGACCTCGAAGGCCTGCGCCAGCGCAGTGTTGCCGCGTGCGATCGGGCGGGTGACCCGCATCATGTGCTGCGCGGGACGCGCCTTGCGCGGCCGCGGCGCTGCCGACGAAGGGCTCTTGGCGCGGCCGGACAGACCGAGCCTGTGCACTTTGCCGATCACGGCATTGCGGGTCACATTGCCGAGTTCAGCTGCGATCTGGCTGGCCGATAATCCGGCCTCCCAGAGCTTCTTGAGCTGCTCGACGCGATCATCGGACCAGGTCAAAACCGTCATTGCACCCTTTCCCTCGCCGCGCGGCTGCCGTCCTGGCGCCCTTGCGGCGAATGCCTAAGCTTCGAAAAACCCGTGCCGCCGGAATCCCTTAAGGCTCGCCGGGCGCTCAACTGACGCCCGAACGTTTACGCCGGTACATGAGGACTCTTGGGATCAGAACCGCTGCACGAGATGTCGTATCTGACAGTCCAAACGCTACAATATGCCGTGACTCGCGCGCAAGAGTCTGCCGAGTCGCGTCCACATGTTCCGTGGCGAAAAACCCGCAAAATCGGCACCGCAAGACTACGGAATCAGCGTTTCCTGAGGCTTTCCGGCTGCCATTGACACCGGTTTCACGGGGCATAAGATGGTGTCACGTGCCGCCCTTAAAAGGCGGCACGTTTCGTTTTCCGGGCCGGTCTGGTGCGTTGCGCAATGCGCGCATCGCACCGTCCGCAACATTCAAGTGACCGTCATGACCAACAGCGCAGCCCCGCATTTGCTCCCTGTTTTCGCCAGGGCCAACCTCGGTTTCGAGCGCGGCGAAGGCTGCTGGCTGATCGCGACCAACGGCGATCGCTATCTCGATTTCACCTCCGGCGTCGCGGTAAATGCGCTCGGCCACGCCCATCCCGCGCTGGTCAAGGCGTTGCAGGAGCAGGCGACCAAGCTCTGGCACATGTCGAACCTGTTCCAGAGCCCGGACGGCGAGAAGCTCGCCGCGCGCCTGTGCAACGAGAGCTTTGCGGACTTCGTCTTCTTCTGCAATTCCGGCGCCGAGGCGCTGGAAGGCGTGATCAAGCTGGTCCGCCATCATCACTTCTCCAAGGGTGATCCGGAGCGCTATCGCATCATCACCTTCGAAGGCGCCTTCCATGGCCGTACGCTGGCGACGCTCGCTGCGACCGGCTCTGCAAAATATCTCGAAGGGTTCGGTCCGCCGATGGATGGTTTCGACCAGGTGCCGCATGGCGACATCGAGGCCGTGAAGAAGGCGATCGGCCCGCACACCGCCGGCATCCTGATCGAGCCGATCCAGGGCGAGGGCGGCGTGCGTTCTGCGCCTCCCGCCTTCCTCAAGGCGCTGCGCCAGCTCTGCGACGAGAAGGGCCTGCTGCTCGCTTTCGACGAGGTGCAGACCGGCATGGGCCGCAGCGGCGATCTGTTCGCGTATCGGCGCACCGGTGTCACGCCCGACGTGATGTCGCTGGCGAAGGCGCTCGGCGGCGGCTTCCCGATCGGCGCGGTGCTGGCGACCGCGGATGCGGCCGCCGGCATGGGCCCCGGCTCGCACGGCTCGACCTTCGGCGGCAATCCGCTCGCGATCTCGGCGGCCAACGCCGTGCTCGACGTCATGCTCAAGCCCGGCTTCTTCGACCACGTGCAGAAGATGTCGCTGCTGCTCAAGCAGAAGCTCGCCTCCGTGATCGACCGTCATCCCGACATCGTCAGCGAGGTGCGCGGCGAGGGCCTTCTGATCGGCATCAAGGCCGTGGTGCCCTCGGGCGATCTCGTCGCGGCCCTGCGCAACGAAAAACTGCTGACTGTCGGCGCCGGCGACAATGTGGTGCGTTTCCTGCCGCCTTTGATCGTCACCGAAGCCGAGATCGAGGACAGCGTCATCAGGCTCGAGCGCGCCTGCGCCGCGATCTCGTCCAGTCAGACCAAGCGGGCGGCAAGCTGATGAGCAAGTCCCCCGCCAAGACGCCGAAGCACTTCCTCGACATCAATGAGCTGCCGTTGTCGGAGCTCAAGCGCATGCTCGCCGCCTCCTCAGCGATGAAGGCGAAGCAGAAGGCGCATCAGCCGGTGCGGCCGCTCGAAGGCAAGACGCTGGCGATGATCTTCGAGCGTCCCTCGACCCGCACCCGAGTCTCGTTCGACGTCGGCATGCGCCAGCTCGGCGGCGAGGCGATCATGCTCACCGGCGCCGAGATGCAGCTCGGCCGCGGCGAGACCATCGCCGACACCGCGCGCGTGCTGTCGCGCTATGTCGACGCCATCATGATCCGCATCCTCAATCACGATGCGCTGCTGGAGCTTGCGGCCAACGCCACCGTGCCTGTCATCAACGGCCTGACGCGGCGCTCGCATCCCTGCCAGGTGATGGCCGACCTCATGACCTTCGAGGAGCATCGCGGTCCCATCGAGGGCAAGACGGTGGCCTGGACCGGCGACGACAACAACGTCCTGGCGTCCTGGGCCCATGCCGCCGAGCGCTTCAAATTCCAGCTCAACGTCGCCACCCCGCCGGAGCTGGCGCCGAAAAAGGCGATGCGTGACTGGGTCAAGGCGACGGGCGCGCCGATCGTGCTCGGCACCGATCCGGAAGCCGCCGTGCGCGGCGCCGATTGCGTCGTCACCGACACCTGGGTGTCGATGGGCGACAAGGAGGGCGAGCATCGCCACAACGTGCTCAAGCCCTACCAGGTCAACGGCAAGCTGATGTCGCTGGCCAAGCCCGACGCGCTGTTCATGCACTGCCTGCCCGCCCATCGCGGCGAGGAGGTCACCGACGAGGTGATCGACGGCCCGCAATCGGTCGTGTTCGACGAGGCCGAAAACCGCCTGCACGCGCAGAAGGGCATTCTGGCCTGGTGCTTTGACGCGGTGAAGTAGGCGCGAGCTGGTCGCTCCGGCCGCTTCCACACACTCCGCTGTCGTCCCGGATCTGCGCTTGCGCTTGTCCGGGACGACATCGAGTTCGTAGTGGCTTCGTGCAACCCCACCCGCATCCGGAACACACACACACACCGCCCGCGCCCCTTCCATTTTCCACTCTCCGACCCCAGATAACGCCCCATGATTTCCCAATCCCCCGACATGAAAGCCGGCCCCGAAGGCCCGGTTCGTGCGCCATCCGCGGTTCCGATCGACGATGCCGTGCTGCCCTACGAGGTCGACGCGCTCGACGTGCGCGGCCGCCTGGTGCGCCTCGGCCCTGCGCTCGACGACATCCTGACCAAGCACGATTATCCGGCACCGGTCGGCAAGCTGCTTGGCGAGGCCATCGTGCTGACGACGCTGCTCGGCTCGGCGCTGAAATTCGAGGGGCGCTTCATCCTGCAGGCCCAGACCGACGGTCCGGTGTCGTTCCTGGTGGTGGACTACCAGGCGCCGGATCGCCTGCGCGCCTACGCGCGCTTCGATGCCGCGCGCCTCGGCGATACCAGGGATTCCGGCACGCTGCTCGGCCGCGGCCATCTCGCCATGACCATCGACCAGGGCCCCGACATGAGCCGTTACCAGGGCCTGGTCGCGCTCGACGGCGGCAGCCTGGAAGACGCCGCCCACGAATATTTCCTGCGCTCCGAGCAGATCCCGACCAAGGTGCGTCTGGCGGTCGGCGAGGAGTGGCGCAGTCATGACGGCGGCAAGCACCGCTGGCGCGCCGGCGGCATGCTGATGCAGTTTCTGCCCAAGGCGCCGGAGCGCGCGCGGCAGGCCGATCTTCATCCCGGCGACGCACCTGAAGGCGCCGAAGTGCACAGGGTTGCCGAGGACGACGCCTGGGTCGAGGCGCGCTCGCTGATCGAGACCGTCGAGGACGTCGAGCTGATCGATCCCGAGCTCTCCGGCGAGCGGCTGCTGTTCCGCCTGTTCCACGAGCGCGGCGTGCGCGTGTTCAATCCGCTGTCCTTGAAGGCGCAATGCTCCTGCTCGCGCGACGCGGTCGCCTCGATGCTCAAGAGCTTCTCGCCCGACGATCGCGCCGCCATGGTCAAGGACGACAAGGTCGTCGTGACCTGCGAGTTCTGCTCGTCGGTGTATCAGTTCTCGCCGCACGAGGCGGGCGTGGAAGACGCGTAGGCTGGTTGTAGCCCGGATGGAGCGCAAGCGTAATCCGGGGCGGCTCTCACGGCATCTTGCACCGTCCCGGATTGCGCTCCGCTCCATCCGGGCTACGGGATCATTGCCTGTGTCGGCCTCTGTCAATCCATCCGCACAAAAATATTCCGCTTTACCGAAATTCGGTTTTATCGTATGTTTCGCCCATCCCGGCTCACCCAAGAGGGGCGACTTGTGGTCGTCTTGTTCGCGAGCCGGGCTTGCGGTGGACGCGGCAGCGTCGGCA
>NZ_LFJB01000099.1:0-22203 GCF_006658625.1 Bradyrhizobium sp. UNPF46 | reverse complement strand
CGATAGTTTTTCAGCAGACTGCTAGAGCGTTTTCGAGCGAAGTGGACACCGGTTCGCGTGAAGAAAACGCGTCAAAACAAGAATCTGGAGCTTCGGTTCTGATTCAATCAGAACCGAAAATGCTCTAGCGCTGCCTTGGATCGAGCGCGTCGCGCAGGCCGTCGCCGAGCAGGTTCAGCGATAGCACCACGAGGAAGATCGCAAGCCCCGGCCAGATCGCCATCCAGGGCGCCTGGGTCAGGAAGCGTTGTGCCGCGTTGAGCATGCTGCCCCAGGACGGCGCCGGCGGCTGCTGGCCGAGGCCAAGGAACGAGAGGGCCGCCTCGGCGATGATGGCGGCGGCGATCGACAGCGTCGCCTGCACCAGCAGCGCCGGCAGGATGTTGGGCAGGATGTGCGAGAACGCGATCCGCCAGGGCGGATTGCCGAGTGCGCGCGCGGCCTCGACATAGTCCTCGGCCTTCACGACCAGCACCTGGCCACGGGTCAGGCGGATGAAGATCGGGGTTGCCGAGATGCCGATTGCGATCATGGCGTTGCCGAGGCTCGGCCCGAGGAACGCGGCGAGCGCGATCGCCAGGATCAGGAACGGGCAGGCCAGCATCGCATCCGTGATCCGGCTGATCAGCGCATCGACGAAACCGCCGCGATAGCCGGCGAGCAGGCCGAGCGGCACGCCGACGCCGAGCGCGATCGCGACCGAGATCAGGCCCGCGAGCAGGGAGGCGCGCGCGCCATAGATGACGCGGCTGAGGATGTCGCGGCCAAGCTCGTCAGTGCCGAACCAGTGCGCGGCGGTCGGCGGCTTGCGCACGAGGCTCCAGCTCGTCGCGATGGGATCGTAGGGCACGACGAGCGGCGCGAGGACCGCAAGCAGGATGAACGCCGTGATCACGACGAGTCCGAATACGGCGGCCTTGCGCTTGAACAACCGCCGCCGTGCGCGGCGCGCAGGGCTGTCCAGCTCGGACGCGTGCGCGCTGGAGGGGGCGGCGGGCAAGGCGGCATCTGTCATGGCGCTAGCCCCGCAGTCGCGGATTGACGAGAATATAGGCGACGTCGGCAACGAGGTTCAGCGTGATGTAGACCGTGGCCGTCACCAGGACCACGCCCTGCACGACGGCATAGTCGCGGTTGAACACGGCGTCCACGATCAGCTTGCCGAAGCCGGGTATGGAGAAGATCTGCTCCGTCAGCACGGCACCCGACAACAGCGTGCCGAGCTCGAGCGCGCCGAGCGTGATGATCGGCGTCAGCGCATTGCGCATAGCATGCTTGAGGATGACGGAGCGCTCCGACAGCCCCTTTGCGCGCGCCGTGCGAACATAGTCGCTCTCCAGCACCTGGAGCATCGCGCTGCGGGTATGCCGCATCAGGATCGCGGAGATCGCATTGCCGAGCACGAAGGCCGGCATGATGGTGGCGGCAAGACTCGCGCGCCAGTCCTCGGTGAGCGGAACGTAGCCTGAAGCCGGCAGCCAGCCGAGCTTGATCGAAAACAGGTAGATGAGCAGGATTCCGAGCCAGAAATTCGGCGTCGAGATGCCCCACAGCGCCAACAAATTCGCGCCATAGTCCCAGGCCGTGCCCTTCTTCACCGCCGAGACGATACCGGCGGGAATGCCGATGAAGAACGCGATCAGGATGGCCATCGAGCCGAGCTGGAGCGTCACCGGCAGTTTCTGCGCGATCAGCTCGCGCACCGGCATCTTGTTGCGCAGGGACTCGCCGAAATTGCCTGATAGCACCCCCTTGAGCCAGTAGACATATTGCACGGGGATCGGCTGATCGAGCTTGTATTGCTGGCGGATCTGCTCGATCACGACGGGATCGCGCTCCTCGCCGGCCATCACCAGCGCGGGATCGCCCGGCAGCAATTGTTGCAGCGAGAAGATCAGCGCCGACACGAAGAACAGCGTCGGCACGATCTGCGCGATGCGGCGGGCGAGGAAGTTCAGCATGATGCCGATCGCCCCATGGGTGCTGTCGCGATCACTTGAACTTCAGCCCGACCACGCGCACCAGCCCGTCGGGCATCTGCTTGTAGCCCTGCAGCTTTGTCGTGTGGGCGATCAGCAGGGTGCGGTGATAGATGTAGATGATCGGCAAATCGTCGAGCAGGATTTTTGTCAGCTTGGCGTAGATCGCCTTGCGCTCCTCGACGTTGGACGTCGTCCGCCCTTCTTCCATGAGCTTGTCGGCCTCAGGGTTCGAATATCCGCCGTCGTTCTGCGGCGCCTTGCTGCGCATGAAGATGTAGGAATTGCCGTCGGGATCGATGCGGCCGCTCCAGTTGATCTGGAACACCTGGAACTCGCCCGCCTGGGCCTGCTTGAACGTGGTCGCGAATTCAACGACGCGGACCTTGATGTCGAAACCTGCTTCGGCGGCCATGGACTGCACGACCTGGGCGACGGCCTCGTACTCAGTGCCCTTGGGGACCATGTAATCGACGGTGACGGGCAGGCTGACACCGGCTTCCTTCAACAGCGCCTTGGCCTTGGCGACGTCGCGGCCGGGAATGGGAAACGCCTTCTGGTAATAGGGATGCGTCGGGCTGACCCACTGATTGCCCGGCGTGAACTCGCCGTTGAAGACGACCTGGTTGATGGCCTCGCGATCGATCGACAGGCTGAGCGCCTGGCGCACCTTCGCCGATTGGCTGAGCGGCCCCTTGGCCTTGTCGTTGCCGATATTGATGGTCAGGCCCTGATAGCCGAGCTCGGGGGCTGTCGATAGCACCAGCTTGGGATCGGCGCGGACGTCCTTGATGTCGGTGGCGAGCACGCGTTCGATCAGGTCGAGCGCGCCGGATTTCAGGTTCGCAAGCCGCACGGTCGAATCGATGATCGGCAGGAACACGATGCGGTCGATGTGGACGTTGTCCTTGTTCCAGTAGTCGGCGAACTTCTCGAACACCATCCGGTCCTGCTGGACGCGCTCGACGAACTTGTAGGGACCGGCGCAGACCGGATGCAGGCCGAACTTGTCGCCGGCTTCCTTCGCTGCCTTCGGCGAGACCATCATGCCGGAGCGGTCGGTGAGCTGGGCGATCAGCGGCGAGTAGGGGGTTTTCAGCACCAGCTTGATGGTGAGGGGATCGACCACCTCGACATGGTCGACGCTGGCAAGCTCCGACTTGCGAAACGAGGTCGGCAGCGTCATGTGACGCTCGATCGAGAATTTTGCGGCTTCCGCGTCCAGCGGCTCGCCGTCGTGGAATTTGACGCCCGGCCGGAGCTTGATCGTCATCTCCTTGCCGTCGGCCGAGGTCTCGTGGGACAGCGCGAGCTGCGGCACGATGTTGAGCTTCTCGTCGATATCGAACAGCTTGTCGCAGAAGGCGGAGAACACGATGCGGCCGACATAGGTGCGGCCGATGCTGGGGTCGAGGATATCGGGGTCCTCGGCGATGCCGATGCGAAGCGTGGTCTGAGCTTGAACTTGGCTTTGGGCCGCGCTCGCGAGCGACGTCAGCACAGCCGACGCCAGGATTGTCAAACGCACAAAGTTCATCGCTCTCAACCTCTGTTTCGTGGGCTAGGCGGGGTCCGCCCCAAATGAACTAACCCCGCCGCCGCGTGCTGCTTCCGGGCCGCCGCTGAAGGCAGCGACCAATTTTTCAAGGATCGGCGAAAAGCCGCCGTCGGACGGGACGATCGCCGCTGAGGACGGCAGTTCCGACGTTCGGTGACAGGCCGTTGCATGTCCGATGCCATCCGCGACCAGCTGAGGCATTTCGCTCCGGCAGCGCTCGACGACGTAGGGGCAGCGGGTGTGGAAGCGGCATCCCGACGGCGGATTGAGCGCGCTGGGGATCTCTCCCTGCAGCACGATCTGGCTGCGCTTTGCCTGCGGTTTAGGCACGGGGATCGCGGACAAAAGCGCCCGGCTATAGGGATGGCTTGGTGCTGCGAACAGCGCATCGGCCTCGGCGGTCTCGACGATCTGACCGAGATTCATCACCGCGACGTGGTCGGCGATGTGCTTGACCACGGCGAGGTCATGCGAGACGAAGATGTAGGCAAGGCCGAGCCTGTCCTGGAGCTCGCGCAGCAGGTTGAGAATCTGCGACCGGATCGAGACGTCGAGCGCCGAGACCGGCTCGTCGCAGATGATCAGCTTCGGCTCCACCGCGAGCGCGCGGGCAATCGCGATGCGCTGGCGCTGGCCGCCGGAGAATTCATGCGGATAGCGCCGCGCCAGCCGCGGCTCCAGCCCGACGAGCCGCAGGATCTCCGCGACGCGCTCGCGCCGCTGCGCGGGCGGGACGAGATCGTGCAAGGCCAACGGCTCGGTCAGGATCTGGCCGACCGTCATGCGCGGATTGAGCGAGGCGTAAGGGTCCTGAAAGATGATCTGCGCCTCGCGGCGGAATTTTCGCAGCGCGTTCGCATCGAGCGAGAGCAGGTCGCGACCCTCGAAGCGGATGGAGCCCGCATCCGGCTCGATCAGCCGCAGCACCAGCCGGCTGACGGTGGATTTGCCGCAACCGGATTCGCCGACCAAAGCCAGCGTCTTGCCGGCGTCGAGCGAAAAGGACACGCCGTCGACCGCTTTCACATGCGCCAGCGGCCGCCCGAACAGCGAGCGCTCGGCGACGAAATGCTTGACCAGGCCCTTGACCTCGAGCAGCGCAGTCATTGTGTCTGCTCCTCGTCGCTGCAGTTCTCGTGTCCCGGGCGCGGCGCAACACGTAGTGTTGTGACGCTGAACCGGGACCCAGTCTGCGGCGCGATGGGCCCCGGTTCAGCGGCGCACCACGGCGCTTCGCTTGTGCTGCACCGCGCCCGGGGCAGGAGAGGGGAGAACGAGGCCATCACGACACCAGTCGTTCGAGCGGCGCGCGGATGCAGCGCGAGAGGTGGCCGGGGTTGACTTCGATCAATGGCGGCGCCGCCGCGGTGCAGGCGTCCAGCACGAACGGGCAGCGCGCGGCGAAGCGGCAGCCGGCCGGCGGTTGCGCCATGTTCGGCACCATGCCTTCGATCGTCGCGAGCTGCGCGGTGCGATGGTCGAGCCGCGGGATCGAGCCGAGCAGGCCCACCGTATAGGGATGCTGCGGCGCGGAGAACAGCTCGTCCACCGGCGCGCGCTCGACGATCTCGCCGGCATACATCACAGCGACCTCGTCGCAGACCTCGGCGACGACGCCGAGATCGTGGGTGATCAGGATGATGGCGGCGCCGCTCGCGGCTTTCAGCTCGCGCATCAGCTCCAGGATCTGTGCCTGCAGGGTGACGTCGAGCGCGGTGGTTGGCTCGTCCGCGATCAACAGGCGCGGATCGCAGGCGAGCGCCATCGCGATCATCACGCGCTGGCGCATGCCGCCGGAGAGCTTGTGCGGATATTCGTCGATACGCCGCTCGGGCGAGGGGATGTGGACGCGGCGCAATAGCTCGACCGTCCGCTCGCGCGCGCTTTTGCGCGAGCCGCCGCGATGGCGCAAAATGGTCTCGATGATCTGGTCACCGATCGTGAGGCTCGGATTGAGCGACGTCATCGGCTCCTGGAAGATCATCGCGAGCCGGTTGCCGCGGAGGTCGCGCAGGGTCTGGTCCGGTGTCTGCAGCAGGTCGAAGCCGTCGAAGCGGATCGCTCCCGATATTTCCGTGCTTTGCTTCGGCAACAGGCCCATGATGGCCAGCGACGTCACGCTCTTGCCGCAGCCGGATTCGCCGACGAGGCCAAGTGTCGCGCCATTGGCGACGCTGAGATCGACGCTGTCGACCGCGTGGGTGACGCGGCCGTCGTCGCCGTGGAAGCGGATGCGCAGGTCCTTGATCTCGATGAGAGGGCTCGCGCTCATGATCGTTTTTCGCGCGCTGTTGCGATGCTGGCGTCGATGACGCTGCGATCGGTGTTGCCGGCCGGGTTCTGCCGCGTCGGCATGGACGGCCGGAAGTGAACCCAGAGCTCGTGGCTGACGCGTTCGAGCCGTTCGAGCTCACCGATCGGATCGGAATGGTCGTCCGCGCGGATATCCAGCGCCGGCCATTCCTCCTCGCCGTGAATCAGGAGCGCGGCGGACTGCTTGCCGCGCTTGTCGCCGCCGGCGGCTTCGCCCGCGCGCATCGCGGCGAGCAGGCGGCGCGGGAAGGGCAGGCTGTCGTTGGCGATGTAGGTCTTGGCGGTCTCGTCGAGGACGTCGGCGCCGGCCAGCATATTGCCCGCGATCGAAAAGCCGCTGCCTGCGATGTGGCCGCACCAGTCGACGCAGTCGCGCCCAGTGTGTGCGGCGATCTCGCCGCTCGCATCCATGATGTGAACCTGCCGGCTTTCGCGGCCATCGTCGGTGGCGAGCAGCGCGGCGAGAACGTCATGCACATTCAGGCCTTCCTGCAGTAGCTTGACGCCGTCGATACCGTAATAGGGATTGACGAAGGCCTGCGTCGCGATGGCGCCGAGGCCGGCCGCAATATACGGCACGCGCGCGCCGACGGCGAAGAAGCGGGTCGCGACCGCGATGCCGAACTGGCCGGTGGCAGGGTCTCGCGCGATGATCGACCAGGTCATGTGCTGCCTTCAGCGTCCGGCGGCGTAGCCTTGCATGCCGCGCGGATTGGCGGCGGCGCGCCGCCGCACACCGACGCGCGAAGCGGCGGTGAGGCGCCCTTCCGACCAGTCCGGTCCGACCTCGACGATGTGTCCGCGCTCGCGAAGATTCTCGATGGTCGCTTTGGGGACGCGGTTCTCGACCACGAGCACGCCCGGCCGGGCGGTGCGCGGCCAGAACGAGATCGGGAAATGCTCGGAGTGCCAGGCCGGTGCGTCGATGGCTTCCTGGAGGTTCAGATTGCAATGGACGTGGCGCAGGAAGAACTGCGTGATCCACTGGTCCTGCTGGTCGCCGCCGGGCGAGCCCCAGGCGAGGTAGGGTTCGCCATCGCGCAGCGCCATGGTCGGCGACAGCGTCGTGCGCGGCCGTTTACCCGGCGCGAGCGAGCTCGGTTGGTTCTCCTCCAAATCGAACATCTGTGCGCGGCTGCCGAGGCAAAAACCGAGCTCGGGAATGATCGGCGACGATTGCAGCCAGCCGCCCGACGGTGTCGAGGACACCATGTTGCCGGCCTTGTCGATGATGTCGAAATGCACGGTGTCGCCGCGCACCTCGCCGAAGCGCCCCACGGTTGGCTCGCCGGCCCCGAGTGCGCCGACGGCCTCGCGCTGGCCTTCGGCGCGGCGCAGCTTGACCACGCCACCAAAACCCTCGACCGCACCGGGCCGAAGGTCGAGCGAAGCTTTCTCGGTCACCAGCTTGCGACGTTCGTCGTTGTAGGCATCCGACAGCAGCGTCGAGATCGGGATCTCGCTGAACTTGGGGTCGCCGTAGAATTTCTCGCGGTCGGCGAAGGCGAGCTTGGCGCATTCGATCTGGAGATGGATGAACTCCGGCCCGGTCGGATCGAGCCCGTCGAGGGCAAAGCCCTTGAGCAGCGCGAGCTGTTGCAATGTCACGGGGCCCTGGCTCCAGACGCCGGCCTTGCAGACGGTATAGCGGCCGTAATCGTAGGTGAGCGGGGCCTCGACCGTCGGCTCCCAGCGTGCCATGTCGTCGGCGGAAAGCACGCCGCGATGTGACGAACCGCTGACGTCCATGACCTCCTGGGTACGGCAGAATTTGTCGATGGCTTCCGCGACGAAGCCTTGCGACCAGGCTTTGCGCGCTCGCTCGATCTCGGCGTCGCGGCCACCGCCGCCGCTCTCGGCCTCGCTGAGAATGCGGGCGTAGGTCGCAGCCAGCGTCTTGTTGGTGAACAGCGTGCCGGGCTTCGGCACTTCGCCGTTCGGCAGGTAGACGGCGGCCGAGGTCGGCCAATGCTTGCGGAACAGCTGTTCGACGGTCTGGATCGTGGCGCAGGCGCGCTCGACCAGCGGATAGCCGTCGCGGGCATAGGAGATCGCGGGCTCCAGCACGTCGCGCACGCGCATCGTGCCGTAGTCGCGCAGCAGCATCATCCAGGATTCAAACGTGCCGGGGACGCAGGCGGCGAGCAGGCCCGTGCCCGGCACCATGTCGAGGCCTTCGCTCTTGTAATGCGCGATGGTGGCGCGCGCCGGTGCCGGGCCTTGGCCGCAGATCACTTCGGTGCGGCCGCGCTTGACGTCGTGGACGATGATCGGCACGTCCCCGCCGGGGCCGTTGAGATGCGGCTCGACCACCTGGAGTGTGAAGGCGGTGGCGACGCCGGCGTCGAAAGCATTGCCGCCCTTTTCGAGGATGGCCATGCCGACGGCGGTCGCGATCCAGTGCGTGGTGGCGACGACCCCGAACGTGCCCTCGATCTCGGGGCGCGTCGTAAAGGGATCTGGATTGACGTTGCTGGCCATGGCTTACCTCATTTGCGGCGCGCGCAATTGATCACAGCCCGTGCTGGGATGCCAAATGCACAGGCCGCATGGCACGCGTGCGTCACGCCGGGACCGGCGCGGTGTTCACCGCGTGACAGGCGACACCGTCGATCAGTTCCGGCGTCTCCTTGCGGCAGAGATCGAACGCCAGCGGACAGCGCGGATTGAAGGCGCAGCCGGACGGCGGATTGATCGGGTTCGGGATCTCACCCTTCACCGGAATGCGCTGGCGGCCGCTCATGGCAAGATCGGGCACGGCGCCGAGCAGCATCTTGGTGTAAGGCATGCGCGGATTGGCGAACAGCTCGCGTCCCTCCGCGATCTCGACGATGCGGCCGAGATACATCACGCCGACGCGGCTCGCCATGTGGCGGACCACGGCAAGGTTGTGGCTGATGAACATGTAGGTCAGACCGAACTTGTCCTGGAGGTCGCGCATCAGGTTCAGGATTTGCGCCTGCACGGAGACGTCGAGCGCCGAGGTCGGCTCGTCGCAAACGATGAACTCGGCATCCGATGCGAGCGCCCGGGCGATTGCGATGCGTTGGCGCTGGCCGCCGGAGAACTCGTGCGGAAATTTCAGCCGGTCGTCGGGATGCAGGCCGACGAGGGTGAGCAGCTCGCCGACGCGGGCCTGGATGTCGCGCTCGCCCTGGATCAGGTCAAAGGCGCGGATCGGCTCGGAGATGATTGCGTCCACTCGGAAGCGGGGGTTCAGGCTCGCATAGGGATCCTGGAAGATCATCTGGATGCGCCGTCGCAACTTGCGCCGCGCCTGAGCTTGCCGCGGATCGGTCATCGAGACGCCGTCGATCAGGACGTCGCCCGCGCTCGGCGGCAGCAGGCCCACGACCATCCGCGCCACCGTGGTCTTGCCCGATCCGGACTCGCCGACCAGCGCAAACGTCTCGCCCTTCCGGATGTCGAAGGTGACGTGATCGACCGCCTTGAGAAACTCGAGATGCCCGCCTTCGAGCACGCGGTTGAGCCAGGGCTTCGAGACGTCGAAGACGCGGCGCAGGTTCGTGGCCTGGACGAAAGGGGCGCTCATGCCGCGCTCTCCGCCGGCACGCTGTCATAGAGATGGCAGGCAACCGATTGCGCGCCGCGCGGCTGCGGCTCGGGCCGCTCGACCCGGCAGCGATCGAACGCGAGCTCGCAGCGCGGATTGAACGAGCAGCCGCGCGGGATCGCCGACAGCCGCGGCATGGAGCCGGGAATCTGCACCAGGCGCTTGTCCTCGCCGGCAAGCGTCGGGATCGCGCCCATCAGGCCCTTGGCATAGGGATGCAGCGGGTTCTTCACTACATCCTGGACCGGGCCGATCTCGGCGACGCGGCCGGCATACATCACCGCGACGCGGTCCGAGGTCTCGGCGATCACGCCCATGTCGTGGGTCACCAGCATCACCGCGGTGCCGTGGTCGCGTCCGAGCCGCTTGATCAGCGAGATGATCTGCGCCTGCACGGAGACGTCGAGCGCGGTGGTCGGCTCGTCCGCGATGATCAGCTCCGGCTCGGCGCAGATCGCCAGCGCAATCACCACGCGCTGGCGCATGCCGCCGGAGAATTCGTGCGGATAGCCGTCGATGCGCTTGTCCGGCGCGGGGATGCCGACCTCGGCGAGCAGGTCGATGGCACGGCGCCGGGCGGCCGTCTCGGACAGATTGAGGTGGGTCCGGATCGTCTCCACGATCTGGTCGCCGACCCGGTACAGCGGATTGAGCGAGGTGAGGGGGTCCTGGAAGATCATGCCGATCCGCTTTCCACGGATGCGGCGCATCTCTTCCGGCGGCAGATTGTCGACGCGCAGGCCCGACAGGCGGATCTCGCCGCCCGAGATGCGGCCGGGCGGATCGATCAGGCCGATCACGGCAAGGCCGGTGACGGATTTTCCGGCGCCGGATTCACCGACCACCCCTAACACCTCGCCCTTGGCGATGTCGAAGGAGACGTCGTCGATGGCGCGTAGCGTGCCGCGGCGGGAGGCGAACTCGACCTGAAGGTTGCGCACGGAGAGGATGGGTTCGGTCATGAGCGAGGCGTACTCATCGAAATGGTGCTCATCGGAGTTTCGGGTTGAGCGCGTCGCGCAGCCAGTCGCCGAGCAGGTTGATCGACAGGATCAGCCCGGCCAGCGCCAGGCCGGGAAAGGCAACGATCCACCATTCGCCCGCGAACAGATAATTGTTGCCGATGCGGATCAGCGTGCCCAGCGAAGGCATGGTGTCGGGCAGGCCGACGCCGAGGAAGGACAGCGTTGCCTCGGTGATGATGGCGAGCGCAAGGTTGATGGTGGCGATGACCAGGATCGGCCCCATCGTGTTCGGCAGTACGTGCCGCAGCATGATCTTCGGTGCGGGCAGGCCGATCAGCTGCGCGGCGGCCACATAGTCCTTGTTCTTCTCGACCATCACGGAGCCGCGCACGGTTCGGGCATAGCCAACCCAGAAGCTCAGGCCGATCGAGATCACCAGCACAACCAGCATGCTGGTGGCATCCAGCCGGTTGCCGAAGATCGATTTGGCGATGCCGTTCACCAGCAGTGCGATCAGGATGGCGGGGAAGGTGAGCTGCACGTCGGCGATCCGCATGATCACGCCATCGACCGCGCCGCCGAAATAGCCGGCGATCAGGCCGAGCGCGATGCCGAGCGCGCCGGCGAAGATCACGCCGGCCACGCCCACGGCGAGCGAGATGCGCATGCCGTAGAGGATGGCGGAGAACACGTCGCGGCCCTGCTCGTCGGTGCCGAGAAGGAACGGGCTCTGGCCGTCGGCGGTCCACAGCGGCGAGATGCGCGAGTTCATCAACTGCAGCTGCGCCGGATCGAAGGGGTTCTGCACCGCGAGCGCAGAGGCAAAGATCGCGAGCAGGAAGAACAGCACGGTGATGGCCGCCGCCACCATGGTCAGCTTGGAGCGCCGGAACGAATAGAAGATGTCGCTGTCGAGCGCGCGGCTCAGCCAGCTGCGGCCGGCATGCGCGGGCGGCGCGCTCGACTTGTCGGGATTGGAGGCGACTGCGTCGGACATGCAGGGCTTCCTTATGAGGCGCGGCCGACGGTCGCGCGCAGACGCGGATCGACCACGGTATAGAGGAGGTCGACCACCAGATTGATGGTGACGAAGATCAGCGAAACCATCAGCAGATAGGCGGCCATGATCGGGATATCGACGTTTTGCACGGCCTGGACGAACAGAAGTCCCATGCCCGGCCACTGGAACACGGTTTCGGTGATGATCGAAAATGCAATAACCGAGCCAAACTGGAGCCCGGCAACCGTGATCACGGGAATCAGCGTGTTCTTCAGCGCGTGGCCGAAATGGATGGCGCGCGTGGTCAGCCCGCGGGCGCGGGCAAAGCGGATGTAGTCGGTTCGCAGCACTTCCAGCATCTCCGCGCGCACCAGCCGCATGATCAAGGTCATCTGGAACAGGCCGAGCGTGATCGAGGGCATGATCAGCGCCTTCAGCCCCGACAGCGTGAGCAGGCCCGTGCTCCACCAGCCGAGCTTGACCACCTCGCCGCGGCCGAACGAGGGCAGCCAGCCCAAGGTCACGGCGAACAGATAGATCAGCAGGATGCCGATCAGGAACGTCGGGAGCGAGATGCCGATCAGCGAAACCGCCTGGAATAATTTGGCCAGCAGGGTGTCGCGCCGGAGCGCCGAATAGACGCCCATCAGGATGCCGAACACCATCGCAAACACGGTGGCGCAGATCGCCAGTTCCAGCGTAGCAGGCATACGCTCCATCAGCAGCGTCGAGACCGGCTGGCGGAACTGGTAGGAGACGCCGAACTTGAACTGCGCGGCGTCGGCGAAATAGCGCATGAATTGCACCGGCACGGGGTCGTCCAGGCCGAGCGACTTGCGCACGATTTCGCGTTCGGCCGCCGATGTGTCGATCGAGACGATCTGGTTGACGGGGTCGCCGGCGAAACGGAACATCGAGAAGGCGATGATGCCAACGGCGAACATGACGCCGATGGCCTGAACGGCGCGGCGAAGAGTGAAAGCGAGCATGCCTTCCACTATCCTTGGGTGTGCGTGCAGCCGACGGTTTTGTCGGCCGGAAAAGGAAAGGTCCCGGAAGCCTTACGCTGCCGGGACCTCGTGTTCAACTGACGCTATTCCTTCTTGGTTGCCCAGTGGAACATGACCAGATTGTCCGCACGCTGCGGCAGGTTGACCTTTTTCGAGACGCCCCAGGCCAGCGCCTGCTGATGCAGCGGAATGTAGGCCCAGTCCTTGATGCTGATTTCGTAAGCCTGCTTTATCAGCTGGTTGCGCTTGGCAGTATCGGTTTCGACCAGGACCTTGTCGGTGATGGCGTCGAATTCCTTGTTGCAATAGCCGCCGAGATTGGCCTCGCCACGTGAGGATTTCGCATCATCGCGGCAGCCCATGATGTCGTAGAGGACGTTGTGCGAGTCCATCGTGCTCGGCGTCCAGCCCAGGAGATAGAACGAGGTCTGGTAGCCGCCCTGCTTGAGCACCTTGGCGAAGTACTGCGCCTTCGGCTGCGCCAGGAGATTGATCTTGACGCCGATGCGGGCAAGCATGCCGACGACGGCCTGGCAGATCGCGGCGTCGTTGACATAGCGATCGTTCGGGCAATCCATGGTGACTTCGAAGCCGTCGGGGTAGCCGGCCTCGGTCAGGAGCTTCTTGGCGCCCTCAGGGTCGAATTTCGGCCGCGTGAACTCCTTGGACAGCGCGAACAGTTCCGGCGCGATCATCAGGGCAGAGGGAGTCGACAGCCCGCGCATCACGCGCGTCTTGATCAGCTCGATGTCGATCGCCTTGTAGAAGGCTTCGCGGACGCGGGCGTCCTTGAACGGGTTCTTGCCCTTGATGTTTGAATAGAGCAGCTCGTCGCGGGTCTGGTCGAAGCCGATGAAGATGGTGCGCAGCTCCGGTCCCTTCAGCACCTGGGCGTTCGGGCTGGAATCGACGCGGGAGATGTCCTGGATCGGCACCGGCTCGATGACGTCGACTTCGCCCGAAAGCAGCGCAGCGACGCGGGTGGCGTCGGAGGAAATCGGGGTGAAGATGATCTCCTTCAGATTACCTTCCATCTTGCCCCAGTAATTGGGGTTGGCCTTGAAGACCGTCTTCACGCCGGGCTGATGGCTCTCGATCATGAAGGGGCCCGTGCCGTTCTCGTGCAGCGAGGCGTAGCTCGGCGTGGTCGCCGCAACCGGCGTCGGATCGACGACGTTGTTTTCCTCGGCCCATTTCTTGTCCATGATGTACCAGACATCCCACGAATTGTGCAGGATGGGATTGGGCGAGGGCAGCACGAAGTCCACGGTATAGTCGTCGACCTTCACGACCTTCACGTCGGGCGCGAGGCGGGTCTGCATATTGGACCCTTTCTTGCGGACGCGATCGGCCGAGAACACGACGTCGTCGGCGGTGAAGGGATCGCCGTTGTGGAATTTCACGCCCTTGCGCAAATGGAAGCGCCAGCGGGTCGGCTCCGGCGTCTCCCAGCTTTCCGCCAGCGCCGGAATGATCTTGAGGTCCTTGTCGCGCGCGGTGAGGCCTTGATAGACGTGACCGAGATGGGCGTGGGTGGTGCTCTCATTGAGCGTGTAGGGGTCGAGGGATTTCAGGTCACCCTGGTTGGCATAACGCAGCGTCTGGCTCGACGCCGGCGTGACCGTCAACGCAAGCGTACCGGCGAGCGTCGCCGCAAACAGAGTTCGACCGAATGACATTCTTGACCCTCTCCACACTGCCCAGCCGATGATTTTTGATTGTTCGGCGGCCTGATTGATCCATGTTGCCCAGAGTTCTCGACCGGTGCAAGCGCCATTCCAGCAAGGAACGCGCCAAGTTGCACCGCTGTGCAGCAATGCTGACCGTGCTGCCGGGCATGGGGGATCTCCCCTTCGACTTTGGTTGACCATATCGGCCGATTGCAGGACGGGTCACGTCGCGCCTGCATCAGGTCGCTTGCGTCGCACCACAACTCGCGGCGATACTCGGTCAGGCCGCTCGAATCTCTTCTGGAGGGGACATGAAAGTTAACATCGAAATCGACTGCACCCCCCTCGAGGCCCGCCAGTTCTTCGGTTTGCCCGACGTGGCGCCGATGCAAACGGCGGTGATGGACAAGCTGCAGCAGCAGGTGCTCAGCAACATCGAGAAGGTCTCGCCGGAATCGCTGATCCAGAGCTGGTTCACCTTCGATCCGAAAATCGCCGAACGCTTCCAGGACATGTTCGTCACCATGGCCGGGCTCGGCGGCACGCGCAGCAGCGACAAGAAAAAATAGTGTCGCCCGGGCCGGAGGGCACGCAGGAGACGGGCCGGCTTCGTCCGCCGGGTCTCGGCCTGCTGCTGGCCGAAGCCCGCGGCCTGTTCGAGCTCAATGCGAGCCTGCTGCTGTCGCCCATCCTGATGCGGGCGCCGCGGGGCGACGGCCATCCGGTGCTGGCCCTGCCGGGCTTCCTCGCCAGCGATCTCTCGATGGCGCCGATGCGCCGCTATCTCGGCGCGCTCGGCTATGAGGCGCAGGCCTGGCGGATGGGCCGCAATCTCGGCGGCCTTGGGCGGATGCGGGACGCCTTGCGTGCCCGTCTCGCCGAGATCCATCGCGCGAGCGGACGCAAGGTCAGCCTCATCGGGTGGAGCCTCGGCGGCGTCTATGCCCGCGATCTCGCGCTCTGGGCGCCCGACATGGTCCGCTATGTCATCACGCTCGGCAGCCCGTTTGCCAACGACGTGCGGGCAACCAACGCCACGCGGCTCTACGAGGCGCTGTCGGGGGAACGGGTCGAGGATCTTGCGGAAGCGCGCGAGGCGATCGCCGGCGATCTGCCGGTGCCGGCGACGTCGATTTACTCGCGCGCCGACGGCGTCGTGAACTGGCGGACCTGTCTGCTCCGTCCCTCCGATCGGGCCGAGAACATCGAAGTGCTCCTGGCGAGCCATATCGGGCTCGGGGTGAACCCCGCGGCGCTATGGGCCGTGGCGGACCGGTTGGCGCAACCGGAAGGAGAGTTCTCGCCATTTGACCGGGCAGGCCCGTTTGCCATTGCATATGCCCCGCCGGAGCAGGCAATATCGGCCTGACGAGAAGCGCCAGAAGGCGCCCGTCAAATCGTTGCGGGAGGGAACTATGGCTGACGGTAAGAAGCTGTCGTCGCTGGACGCGTCGTTTCTCTATCTGGAGACGCCTGAGATGCCGATGCATGTCGGCAGCATGGCGATCTTTCGCCTGCCCGACGACTACAAGGGCGACTTCTTCGAAGACTTCAAGGCGATGATCGTCTCGCGCCTGCATATCGCGCCGATCCTGAAAGCGCGCCTGGAGAAGGCGCCGCTCGACATCGATCATCCCTCCTGGGTCGAGGACGACCAGTTCGACATCGACCGCCACATCTTCCGCGCCAGCCTGCCGCAGCCGCGCGACCGCGCCACGCTGGAGCGCATCGTCGGCTGGATGCACGCCAAGCTGCTCAACCGCGCCCGCCCGCTCTGGGAGTTCTACGTGTTCGAGGGCATGAAGGACAACGAGGTCGGGCTCTATTCCAAGATGCACCATGCCGCGATCGACGGCGGTGCCGGTGCAGCGCTGACCAACATGATCTACGACATCTCGCCGATCCCGCGGAAGGTCGAGCCTCCGGCGGCGGGAGCAAAGCCTGGGCAGGAGCCGCGCGACATCGCCGCGAACCTGCTCGATTCCTATCAGCAGCTGTTCAACCAGCCGCTCGATGCCGGCAAGGCCGCGCAGAACCTGCAATTGCCGCGCACCGGCAAGAGCGACATCGGCTCCATCCTGTTCGACAATGCGATGTACCAGATCGAGAGCGCGGTGCGCTTCGCGGGCAACATCCCGACCATGGTCAAGAGCGTGTCCGAGGTGCTCGGCAAGGTCTCCGATCCCAAGTCGCGCGAGAGCCTCGCCAGCATGGTGTCGCCGCCGACCATGCTCAACAAGACCATTTCGTCGGAGCGCAGCTTCGCCGGTGTGTCGATCTCGCTGTCGCGCTCCAAGGCGCTGGCGAAGCTCGCCGGCGGCAAGCTCAACGACGTCGTGCTCGCGCTCGCTTCCGGCGTGGTCCGCCGCTACCTCCAGCAATATGGCACGCTGCCGGCGAAATCGCTGACCGCCGCCGTGCCGATCTCGCTGCGCGAGGAGGGCAACACCGAGGCCAACAACCAGGTGTTCGGCATGATCTGCTCGATCGCAACCAACATCGACGATCCCAAGGCGCGGCTGGAGGCCATCATCGCGCAGTCGACCAAGTCCAAGGAGATGTCGCATCCCTTGCGTGCGCTGATGCCGCAGGTCTCCAACATTTCGATGCTGGGCGCACCGATCATGGTGCAGATCCTGGCGCTGCTCTACAGCCGCTCGAATCTCTCGGACGTGCTGCCGCCGGCCGCCAACATCACGGTGTCCAACGTGCCCGGGCCGCGGCAGACGCTTTACGCTGCCGGCGCGGAGTTGCTGCACATCTTCCCGGTGTCGATCTCGACGCACGGGCAGGCGCTCAACATCACCGTGCAGAGCTACCGCGACCAGCTCGATTTCGGCTTCATCGTCGGCGCCAACATCATTCCGCATGTGCAGGTGATGTGCGACATGCTGCCGGAGGAGTTCGCCGCATTGGAGGCGGCCTATGCGCCGCCGGTGGCGGACATCAAGGGCGCCGCCGAGTAGGAATGTTGCCAGGAAAATTGCGATGATTGAAATGCCGCCGCTCAAGTTCGCGCAGACGAACGGAATCCGCATGGGCTATTACGAGGCGGGCCCAGTCGACGACAAGCCGCCGATCGTGCTGTGCCACGGCTGGCCCGAGCTCGCCTTTTCGTGGCGTCATCAGATCAAGGCGCTCAGCGAGGCCGGCATCCGGGTGATCGCCCCGGACCAGCGCGGCTATGGTGCGACCGACCGGCCGGAGCCGGTCGAGGACTACGACATGGAGCATCTGACCGGCGATCTCGTCGGTCTCCTCGATCATCTCGGGATCGACAAGGCGATCTTCGTCGGTCACGACTGGGGCGGCTTCGTGGTCTGGCAGATGCCGCTGCGACACCCCTCGCGCGTTGCCGGCGTAGTCGGCGTCAACACCCCGCATTGGGACCGCGCGCCGATCGATCCCATTGCCCTGTTCCGCCAGCGTTACGGCGACCAGATGTATATCGTCCAGTTCCAGGATCCCGCGCGCGAGCCGGACAGGATCTTCGGCAGCCGGGTCGAACAGACCTTCGACGCCTTCATGCGCAAGCCGCTGGCGCGGCCGGCGGCGAAACCGGACGAGCCGCCGATCGCAGGTGTCGGCGCCTCGGCAAAGACCAATCTGGCATTTCCGCAGATGATCGCGGCCTACGATGCCAAGGTCGATCCGCGAACGCCGATCCTGTCGGCCGACGAGAAGAAGGTGTTCGTCGACACGTTCACGAAAACAGGCTTCACCGGCGGCATCAACTGGTATCGCAACTTCACGCACAACTGGGAACGCGCGAAGGGACTGGATCATCATATCCATGTGCCGTCGTTGATGATCATGGCCGAGAACGATGCTGTGCTGCCGCCCTCGGCGGCGGACGGCATGGAGAAGCTGATCGGCGATCTCGAGAAATATCTGGTGAAGGACAGCGGCCATTGGACGCAGCAGGAGAAGCCGGAAGAGGTCAGCGCCAAGCTGATCGAATGGCGTAGAAGGCGGTTTGGGTGACTCGTCATTGCGAGGAGCGAAGCGACGAAGCAATCCAGACTGTCTCCGCGGATATTTCTGGATTGCTTCGCTTCGCTCGCAATGACGACGTTGAATATCGAGTCAGGGGGAAGCACTTTTAATGTCAACCAAGAATCGTCTGGACCCGATCCCGCATCCGCCGACCAAGCCCGTGGTCGGCAACATGCTGTCGCTGGATTCGGCCGCCCCCGTGCAGCATTTGACGCGGCTCGCCAAGGAGCTCGGTCCGATCTTCTGGCTGGACATGATGGGCTCGCCGATCGTCGTCGTTTCCGGCCATGATCTCGTCGACGAGCTTTCCGACGAGAAGCGGTTCGACAAGACGGTGCGCGGCGCGTTGCGGCGCGTGCGTGCGGTCGGCGGCGACGGCCTGTTCACCGCGGATACCAAGGAGCCGAACTGGAGCAAGGCGCACAACATCTTGCTCCAGCCGTTCGGCAACCGCGCCATGCAGTCCTACCACCCGAGCATGGTCGACATCGCCGAGCAGCTGGTCCAGAAATGGGAGCGGCTCAACGCCGACGACGAGATCGACGTCGTGCACGACATGACCGCGCTGACGCTGGATACGATCGGCCTGTGCGGCTTCGACTACCGCTTCAATTCCTTCTACCGGAGCGACTATCACCCCTACGTCGAGTCCTTGGTCCGCTCGCTCGAAACCATCATGATGACGCGCGGTCTGCCGTTTGAGCAGATCTGGATGCAGAAGCGGCGCAAGACGCTCGCCGAAGACGTCGCCTTCATGAACAAGATGGTCGACGAGATCATCGCCGAGCGCCGCAAGAGCGCGGAGGGGATCGACGACAAGAAAGACATGCTCGCCGCGATGATGACCGGGGTCGATCGCGCGACCGGCGAGCAGCTCGACGACGTCAACATCCGTTACCAGATCAACACTTTCCTGATCGCGGGCCATGAAACCACCAGCGGCCTGTTGTCCTACACGCTCTATGCGCTGCTCAAGCATCCGGAGATCCTCAAGAAGGCCTATGACGAGGTCGACCGCGTGTTCGGGCCCGACGTCAATGCCAAGCCGACCTATCAGCAGGTGACGCAGCTCACCTACATCACCCAGATCCTGAAGGAGGCGTTGCGGCTGTGGCCGCCGGCGCCGGCCTATGGCATCTCGCCGCTGAATGATGAGACCATCGGCAGCGGCAAGTACAAGCTTCGGAAGGGCACCTTCACCACGATCCTGGTGACCGCGCTGCATCGCGATCCCTCGGTCTGGGGACCCAATCCCGATGCCTTCGACCCCGAGAATTTCAGTCGCGAGGCGGAAGCCAAGCGGCCGATCAATGCCTGGAAGCCGTTCGGCAACGGCCAGCGCGCCTGTATCGGCCGCGGCTTTGCCATGCACGAGGCCGCGCTCGCGCTCGGCATGATCCTGCAGCGCTTCAAGCTGATCGATCACCAGCGCTACCAGATGCACCTGAAGGAAACCCTGACGATGAAGCCGGAAGGCTTCAAGATCAGGGTGCGTCCGCGCGCCGATCGCGAGCGCGGTGCCTATGGCGGGCCGATTGCGGCGGCCGGTTCAGCACCGAAGGCGCCGCGTCAGCCGACGGCCCGGCCCGGCCACAATACGCCGATGCTGGTGCTGTACGGCTCCAATCTCGGCACCGCCGAGGAGCTCGCGACGCGCATGGCCGACCTCGCCGAGATCAACGGCTTTGCCGTGCATCTCGGGCCGCTCGACGATTACGTCGGCAAGCTGCCGCAGGAGGGCGGCGTGCTGATCATCTGCGCCTCCTACAACGGCGCGCCGCCCGACAACGCGACACAGTTCGTCAAATGGCTCGGCGGCGACTTGCCGAAGGATGCCTTTGCCGGGGTCCGCTACGCCGTGTTCGGTTGCGGCAACAGCGATTGGGCCGCAACCTATCAATCGGTCCCGCGCCTGATCGACGAGCAATTGTCGGCGCATGGCGCGCGCGCGGTCTATCCGCGCGGCGAGGGCGATGCGCGCAGCGATCTCGACGGCCAGTTCCAGAAGTGGTTCCCGGCGGCAGCGCAGGTCGCGACCAAGGAATTCGGCATCGACTGGAATTTCACCCGCACCGCCGAGGACGATCCCCTCTATGCGATCGAGCCGGTCGCGGTCACCGCCGTCAATACCATCGTCGCTCAGGGCGGCGCGGTGGCGATGAAGGTGCTCGCCAACGACGAGCTTCAGAACAAGGCTGGGCCCAATCCGTCGGAGCGCTCGACGCGCCATATCGAGGTGCAGCTGCCGGCCAATGTCGGCTACCGCGTCGGCGATCACCTCAGCGTCGTCCCGCGCAACGACCCGACGCTGGTGGATTCGGTGGCGCGCCGCTTCGGCTTCCTGCCGGCCGACCAGATCAGGCTGCGGGTCACGGAGGGCCGCCGCGCACAGCTGCCGGTCGGCGAGGCCGTGTCGGTCGGACGCCTGCTCAGCGAGTTCGTCGAGCTGCAGCAGGTCGCGACCCGCAAGCAGATCCAGATCATGGCCGAGCACACCCGCTGCCCCGTCACCAAGCCGAAGCTGCTGGCCTTCGTCGGCGAGGAGACGGAGCCGCTCGAGCGGTATCGCGGCGAGATCCTCGCCAAGCGCAAATCGGTGTTCGATCTGCTGCTCGAATATCCCGCCTGCGAACTGCCGTTCCACGTCTATCTGGAAATGCTCTCGCTGCTGGCACCGCGCTATTACTCGATCTCGTCCTCGCCGTCGGTGGATCCGGCGCGCTGCAGCGTCACGGTCGGCGTGGTCGAAGGCCCGGCCGCCTCCGGCCGCGGCACCTATAAAGGCATCTGCTCGAACTATCTCGCCAATCGCCGGGTGGGCGATACGATCTACGCGACCGTGCGCGAGACCAAGGCCGGCTTCCGGCTTCCCGACGATCCGTCGGTGCCGATCATCATGATCGGCCCCGGTACGGGTCTCGCGCCGTTCCGCGGCTTCCTTCAGGAGCGCGCCGCGCGCAAGGCGAAAGGTGCAACCCTGGGGCCGGCGATGCTGTTCTTCGGCTGCCGCCATCCCGATCAGGATTTTCTCTATGCGGAGGAACTGAAGGCGCTCGCGGCAAGCGGCATCACCGAGCTGTTCACGGCGTTCTCGCGGAGCGACGGGCCGAAGACCTATGTGCAGCATGTGCTCGCCGCGCAGAAGGACAGGGTATGGCCGCTGATCGAGCAGGGCGCGATCATCTATGTCTGCGGCGACGGTAGCAAGATGGAGCCCGACGTGAAGGCGGCACTGGTCGCGATCCATCGCGAGAAGAGCGGCAGCGATGCCGCCGCCAGCGCACGCTGGATCGAGGAGATGGGGACGAAGAACCGCTATGTGCTGGACGTCTGGGCGGGTGGGTGATTGTTCGCCTGATCGTGCTAAACGTCGCCCATGATTCCCTGGGAAAAGCTCGACACCACTAAGATCCCCGGCTCCGACGAGGAGCTCCGCCTGATGCGGCGGGGCAAGGAGTTCTCCATCAAGCTCGGCACCAACGAGCTGATGAACAATCGCCTGTCCGGTTCGGAAGCCGCGCTTGCAACGCTCGCGGCGAAGCAGATCGAGACCGTCGCCAAGCCCGTTATCCTCATTGGTGGCCTTGGCATGGGCTTTACGCTGCGTGCCGCGCTCACGGTGCTCGGGCCCAAGGCGAAGATCGTGGTGTCCGAGCTGGTGCCCGCGGTGGTCACCTGGGCGCGCGGGCCGATGGCCGAGGTCTTCGGCGACAGCCTCGATGATGTCAGGGTGAACATCCGGGAAATCGACGTCGGCGAAGTCATCCGTGCCAAGAGCTCGGCCTTCGACGCCATTCTGCTCGATGTCGACAATGGGCCGGAAGGTTTGACCCGCAAGGGCAATGACGCGCTCTATAGTGCGAGCGGGCTGAAAGCTGCAAAGGCGGCGCTGCGGCCCGGCGGCGTGCTCGCGGTCTGGTCGTCGGGACCCAACCCGGCGTTCACGAAGCGCCTTCGGACCGCGGGCTTCGACGTGAACGAAGTCAATGTCCGCGCCACCGGCAGGGGCGGCGGTGCGCGCCATGTGATCTGGCTTGCGCGGAAGAGAGCTAGCTAGAGCGTTTTCGAGCGAAGTGGACACCGGTTCGCGTGAAGAAAACGCGTCAAAACAAGAATCTAGAGCTTCGGTTCTGATTCA
>NZ_LFJB01000108.1:0-22795 GCF_006658625.1 Bradyrhizobium sp. UNPF46 | reverse complement strand
GGGGCGCGATCGGCTCGGGCGGAAAGCCACCCATCGGCGGTTCGCCGCGGCGTTCAGCCAGCACGGGCGCGGGCCGGCGCATTTCCTCGGCGAAGGACGGGCGCGCGGGCCGCGGCGGGGGCTCGGGCATCTGCGGCTCGGGATGATCGAGCAGTTCGGGCCGCGGCGCTTCGTCGGCCCAGCCGCCGGCATCCGGCATCGGGGCAAGGCGCGGCGGCTCGGCGGCGTTCGGGCGCTGCGGCAGCTGATCGCGGCCATGCGCGGCGCGAACGATGTTGGGCTCGACGACGATATCGGTGGGGCCGCCGATCATCAGAAGATGCTCGACATTGTCGCGCCGGACCAGCACCAGGCGGCGGCGGCCGTCGACCGCGGCGGCGTCGATCACGGCAAGGCGCGGCATCCGGCCGCGCTGGGTGTTGGCGCCGAGCCGGCTGGTGGCGAATCGGCGAACCAGCCATGCAGCGACGCCGATCAACGCCAGGACGACGATGAACGCGACGATGAAGGTGATAGGGCTGCCTTGCATACTTGTCCCCGACAAATGGCGCTGTTTTCGTACCCCTGGCCGGACGTACCGACCACCGGCTTACGATGCCCCAAACTGCGATCTCTTAACGTCCCACGGCAAGTTTTGCCGTCCCCAACTCTTAATAACCCATGAATCGCTCGATCCAAAACGACTTCTTGGCCCGTGCATGCGCCGCCAAACGGTTGGGTTAATGCCACTTTTGGAGGCGTAGAATCACGGGGTCGCAGTATCGTGTCTCACTTGGGGACATGCGCCCGAGGTCCTCTTAACCAGCTGTTAACCATACAGGCGGCAAATTCTGCCTAGCTTCGGACCCCGAGGTCCGCAAGAGGCGGAAGGAGCCGCGACGATGTCCATCAACGACCTCCCGGTGCTGTCGGCGCTTCGCACCAAGATGCAATGGCACCAGGAACGCCAGCGCGTCCTGTCCGAGAACGTCTCCAATTCCGACACGCCCAAATTCCGGCCGCGCGACCTGGTCGAGCCGAAACTCGACAAGACCGGGGCGGTCACGGGCTCGATGGGCCCGCTGAGGATGGCCGTCACCAGCGCTTCCCACATGACGCCCTCCGGTGCGGCCTCCGGGTTCGACCAGAACAAGAATGCGGGCTTCGAAACCCGCCCTGCGGGCAACGCCGTCAATCTCGAGGAAGAGATGATGAAGGCCGCCAGCAACCAGATGGACTACGCGGCGGCGACCTCGCTCTATTCGAAGAGCCTGCATCTGCTCAAGACCGCGATCGGCAAGGGCTAGCCCGCATGACCCGCGAACAGAAGCGCTAGGGGAGGAGGCACATCATGGCCAATGACAGCAGCGACTTCGCCCGCTCGATGGCGATCGCGACCTCCGGTCTGCGCGCGCAGGCCGGCCGCATGCGGGTGATCTCGGAAAACATCGCGAACGCGGATTCGACCGCGCAGACCGCCGGCGGCGATCCCTACCGGCGCAAGGTTCCGACCTTCTCCTCCGCGCTCGACCGCACGCTCGACGCGCAGGTCGTGACCCTCGGCAAGATCAAGCCCGACCAGTCGAACTTCCGCGTCAAATACGAGCCGAACAATCCCGTCGCCGACGCCAGCGGCAACGTCAAATATCCCAACGTGAACTCGGTGGTCGAGATGACCGACATGCGCGATGCGCAGCGGTCCTACGAGGCCAACCTCAACATCATCAGTGCGACGCGCCGGATGATCCAGCGCACGCTCGACATTCTCAAGAGCTGAACAGGACAATTGAGCCATGGCATCCCCGACAATTGCCGCCAACGCCTATGCCAACCTCGCCCGCGTGCTCGAGAACAGCGGCGCCGGTGCCGGCAAGGGCAGTGAAGCCAGCGGGCAGTCCTTCGCCTCCCTGCTGAAAGACGCGGTCGGCAGCGTCATGGAATCCGGCCGCAAGTCGGATGCGCAGACGGTGGCGATGGCCGCCGGCAAGGCCAACGTGATGGACGTGGTGACGGCGGTGGCCGACACCGACGTCGCGGTGTCCACCCTGGTCTCGGTCCGCGACCGCGTGATCGCGGCGTATGAAGACATCATGAAGATGCCGATCTGATTGGTCCTGTCATTCCGGGCTCTCGCTGCGCGAGCGCCGGAATGACAATAACAACTCACAGTGAGAAATCGAAAATGACCGGCCCCGAGACCCTCGACGTTGCGCGCGATGCGATCTGGACGATCGTGATCGTGTCTTCCCCCCTGATGGTGGTGGGCCTTGTGGTCGGCGTCATCGTGTCGCTGTTCCAGGCGCTGACGCAGATCCAGGAACAGACGCTGATCTACGTGCCGAAGATCCTCGCCATCTTTGCCACGATGCTGCTGGCGCTGCCGTTCATGGCCGACGCGCTCCATTCCCACATGCTGCGGATCTCGTCGCGAATCATCGGCGGCTGAGGCACAATGAGAGCGCTATGCGCATCGACGTCTCGCTGCTGCCGGCGCTCGCCGCGTCCTTCATGCTCGCCTTCGCCCGGGTCGGCGCGATGGTGATGCTGTTGCCTGGCCTCGGCGAAACCAATATCCCGACCCGGATCAAGCTGTCGATCGCACTGCTGCTCACGCTGATCATCCTGCCGCTGCACCGCAACGCCTACCAGGTCGACATGGGCTCGCTCGCGCCGCTCCTGGTCCTGATGCTGCATGAGATCGCGATCGGGATCGTGCTGGGTGCGACCGCGCGCGTCACGCTGTCGGCGCTCCAGGTCGCGGGATCCGTGATCGCCCAGCAGATGGGACTCGGCTTCGTCACCTCGGTCGACCCGACGCAGGGGCAGCAGGGCGTGCTGGTCGGCAACTTCCTGACCATGCTGGGGGTGACGCTGCTGTTCGCCACCGACAGCCATCATCTGGTGATCGCGGCGCTGAACGACAGCTACACGATCTTCTCGCCGGGCGAGACCGTGTCGAGCGGCGATGTCGCCGCGCTCGCAACGCGCGCCTTCTCCGCCGCGTTTCGCCTCGGCCTGCAGCTCTCGGGCCCGTTCCTGGTGTTCGGCCTGGTCTTCAACATCGGGCTCGGGGTGCTGGCGCGGCTGATGCCGCAGATGCAGGTCTATTTCGTCGGCGTGCCGCTCTCGATCTTCGCGGGCTTCCTGGTGCTCGCCGTGGTGCTCACGGCGATGATGGGCACGTATCTGGATTACTTCATCGGTGTCATGCACCAATTGATGCCGCTGAGGTGAAGAGGGATCGATGGCCGAAGACAACGATCCAGAGAGTCAAACAGAAGACCCGACGCAAAAGCGTCTCGACGACGCACTCGAACGCGGCGACGTCGCCAAGAGCCAGGAGATCAACACCTGGTTCATGATGGCGGGCGGCACGCTCGTGGTCTCGACCTTCTCGGGCTCGGTGGGCAGCGGGCTGCTGACGCCGATGCGCAATCTGCTCGCCAATTCCTGGATGATCAAGACCGACGGCAAGGCTCTGCTCGCGCTGATGCAGCAGATCGAATTCGCCATGCTGGCCGCGATCGGCGTGCCCCTGATGATGCTGATGCTGGCAGCGATCGCCGGCAACATGCTGCAGCACCGCCTGGTCTGGTCGACCGAATCCCTGACCCCGAAGTTCAGCAAGATCTCGCCGGGCGCCGGCTTCAAGCGCATCTTCGGCAAGCAGGCGGCGGCGAACTTCCTGAAAGGTCTCGGCAAGCTGATCGGGCTCGGCGTGGTCATGACCATGATCCTGTGGCCGGAGCGGCACCGCATGGAGGCGATGGTCAGGCTCGATCCGGCCGCCATGCTCGGCGCCAGCACCAGCCTGACCATTCATCTGCTCGGCGCGGTGGTCGCAGCGCTCGCAGTCGTCGCCATCGCCGATTATTTCTTCCAGTACCGCAGCTGGTTCCAGCGGCAGAAGATGTCGCTCCAGGAGATCAAGGAAGAGTTCAAGCAGTCGGAAGGCGATCCGCACATCAAGGGCAAGATCCGGCAATTGCGGCAGCAGCGCGCCAAGAAGCGCATGATGGCGGCGGTTCCCAAGGCCTCGGTGATCATCACCAACCCGACCCACTATTCAGTGGCGCTGTCTTACGAGCGCGGCATGACGGCCCCGATCTGCGTCGCCAAGGGCGTCGACAGCCTCGCCTTCAAGATCCGGGAGATCGCGCGCGAGCACGACATCCCGATCGTGGAGAACGTGCCGCTCGCCCGCGCGCTCTACGCCACCGTCGAGATCGACCAGGAAATCCCGACCGAGCACTACCATGCGGTCGCCGAGGTGATCGGCTACGTCATGCGCCTGAAACAGGGATTCCGCGCCGGACGCGGCTAAGAACCTCCGAAAAGTACCGGAAATGGCCGTAATCTGGGAATCAGCGTACCTTTCGCTCCCGCTGCCCTTGCACCTCAGGGTCCGATTCAGGCAGGGAGGACCCCGCGCGCTTCGAAGCGCGTTGATTCTCTGCCCACAGGCTGCGCCAGCTTGAGATGACCGCCGAGACCGACCACGACCTCACGCGAGATCCCGTTGCGGCGCACGAGCCGTCGCCGCGCTCGGGCAGCATTGCGCTGGTGCTGCTGGTGGCCGCCGGCCTCGTTGCCGTCGCCGTCGGGCTGATGACGCTCGGGCGCGCGCAGGCCCAGCCCTACATCCTCGGCACCCTCGCCGTGCTGGCGATGGTCGGCCTGTTCAACCTGTTCGCCTTCGCTGCCGGCATCATCCGCTTTGCCGACCGCAATCTCGATGATCCCATCATTGGCCGCATTGCCGATCACGCCTTCGACGGGCTCGCGGTCACCGATAGCCGCGGCCACGTGGTCTATTCCAACGCGGCCTATCTGACGCTGACCGGCGCCAGCGGGCCGCAGGACGTGCGCCCGGTGGAGCGCGTCTTCATCGGCAATCCCGATGTCTCCGAAGCCGTGTTTCGGCTGCTGAAGGCCGCGCGCGAAGGCAAGCGGCAGCAGGAGGAGGTGCGCATCTCCGGCCAGGACGGCAGCCAGGGCCGCTGGCTGCGGATGCGCGTGCGCCCGCTCGGCACCGGCAAGCGCGAGGGGAAATACGCGGTGTGGTCGATCGCCGACATCACCCGCGACCGCGAGCGCCAGGAGGACGTGTTCCAGGAGCTTCAGCACGCCATCGAATATCTCGATCACGCGCCGTGCGGCTTCTTCTCGGTCAATCCGGCCGGCGAGCTTGCCTATGTCAACGCGACGCTGGCGAACTGGCTCGACTACGACCTCGCCGAGATCGGCTCGGGCGGGTTGAAGCTGACCGACATCGTCTCCGGCGACGGCGCCTCGCTGCTCACCGCGATCGTGGCGGTGCCGGGCGAAGTCAAGACGGAGGTCTTCGACATCGACCTGCGCATGCGCACCGGCAAGACCATGCCGGTGCGACTCTATCACAAGCTCGCCTTCGGCGCCGACGGCGCGCCGGGGCCGTCACGCACCCTCGTCATCAGCCGCGCCCGCGACGAGCGCAGCGATCCCGACCGCGCCGCCGAAGTGCGCTTCATGCGCTTCTTCGACCATACGCCGATGGCGATCGCGACGGTGGACCGCGGCGGCAACGTCGTGCGCGCCAATGCGCGCTATGCCAAGCTCGGCCAGGCGCTGGGGCTCGACAGCGCCTCCAAGTCGATCTTCCGTGCGGTCAATTCGCGCGACCGCCACCTCCTGATCGCGGCCATCAACCAGGCCTCCGAGGGCCAGGCCGACATCGCGCCGGTCGAGGTCGCGCTGGAAGGCACCAAGGAGCGCTGGGGCCAGTTCTTCGTCACGCCGGTCGACGGCGGCGAGAACGACGCGGAAGCCGCCATCGTGCACATGCTCGAGACCACCGAGCGGCGCGCGCTGGAGAACCAGATCAACCAGTCGCAGAAGATGGAGACGGTCGGCCAGCTCGCCGGCGGCATCGCCCACGACTTCAACAACGTGCTCTCCGCCATCATGATGGCGAACGACTTCCTGCTGAACGCGCACAAGCCGACCGACCCGTCGTTCCAGGACATCATGCAGATCAAGCAGAACGCGACGCGCGCCGCCACCCTGGTGCGGCAGCTGCTCGCGTTCTCGCGGCGGCAGACGCTGCGGCCGCAGGTGCTCGATCTCGGCGACGCGCTGTCCGATCTCACCATGCTGCTGCGCCGGCTGATCGGCGAGAAGGTCAAGCTCGACCTCGTCCATGGCCGCGACCTCTGGCCGGTGAAGGTCGACGTCTCCCAGTTCGAGCAGGTGATCGTCAACCTCGCGGTCAACGCGCGAGACGCCATGCCGGATGGCGGCAAGCTGATCATCCGCACCGCCAACGTCAACACCGAGGACGCGGGCAAGCTCGCCTACAAGGGCATGCCGGCCGCGGACTATGTGCGGATCGAGGTCGCCGACACCGGCACCGGCATTCCCGCCGACATCCGCGACAAGATCTTCGAGCCGTTCTTCTCGACCAAGGAAGTGGGCAAAGGCACAGGCCTCGGTCTTTCGACGGTCTACGGCATCGTCAAGCAGACCGGCGGATTCATCTACGTCGATTCCGAGCCGGGGCAGGGGACCTCGTTCCACATCTTCCTGCCGCGTCACCATGCCGAGCCTGAAGCGCAGGTCGAGCAGGCTGCGGCTGCGGCCAGCGCGACCAACGGCGCCGCGAAGGAAGCCGCGGCCGTCGAGGCCAAGCCGCGCACCGATCTCACCGGGCAGGGCACGATCCTTCTGGTCGAGGACGAGGAGGGCCTGCGCGCGCTGAACGCACGTGGCCTGCGCTCGCGCGGCTACACCGTGGTCGAGGCCGAGAACGGCGTCGAGGCCATGGAGGTGCTGGACGAGCAGAGCGGGGCAATCGATCTCGTCGTCTCCGACGTCGTGATGCCCGAGATGGACGGCCCGACGCTCCTCAAGGCGATGCGGGAGAAGAACCCCGACATCAAGTTCATCTTCGTCTCCGGCTACGCCGAGGATGCCTTCGAGAAGAGCCTGCCCGAGGGGCAGCAATTCGACTTCCTGCCAAAGCCGTTCACGCTCAGCCAGCTGGTGGCGGCAGTAAAGGAGACGATGGCGAAGCAGGGATGAGTGAGGGGGCGGGGAAAGAGCGGAAATTCCGTCCCAAAGTCGCCGGTAACCGGCAACCATTGTTCCCGCGCGCTTCCGGCCAAACCCCCGCCAAATATGGGCTTTTGCCACATCCCCGCGACTGAGGGCCGCAGCCACAAGTTCCGAAAGCGGCTTCACTTTTCGGGAAGTCTGCCCATCTTAGGGGCACGTCCCCATGCCGGGGATATGGGAAACGCACATGACTTTCTCGCAACGCTCCCGGAGTCTCTTCAAGACGATCGCCGTCGTGCTGGCGCTTGCGCTGCCGACTGCGCTCGCCATCTCGTCCGCCGACGCGCGTGTCGGTGGCGGCATGTCGTCGGGCTCGCGCGGCTCGCGCACCTATTCGGCTCCGCCGTCGACCACGACCGCGCCGGGCTCGGCCTCGCAATTCAACCGCACCTACACCCAGCCGGGCGCAGGCATGAACTCGGCTGCCGCCGCGCCCGCGCGCGGCGGCCTGTTCGGCCGTGCCGGCGGCTTCATGGGCGGCCTTGCGGCCGGCTTCCTCGGCGCCGGCCTGCTCGGCATGCTGTTCGGCGGTGGCCTGTTCGGCGGCCTCGGCGGCCTGTCCTCGATCCTGGGCCTGATCATCCAGATCGTGCTCGTGGTGTTCGTGGTGCGGCTGGCGATGTCCTGGTGGCAGCGCCGTCACGCGCCGCAGGCGGCCTATGCCAATGCCGACGCAGGTGCAGGTCCCGGACCGCAGGCGAATCCGCGCAGCGGCCTCGGTGGCGGTCTGGGTGGTGGCCTCGGCGGCTTCGGCTTCGGTGGTGCCAACAACGCGCCGCTCGAGATCAAGCCGGATGACTATGAAGCGTTCGAGCGCCTGCTCGGCGACGTCCAGACCGCCTGGTCGAACGAGGACGTGGCCAAGCTGCACACGCTCGCGACGCCGGAGATGGTCTCCTATTTCGAGCAGGACCTCGCCCAGAACCGCGCGCGCAACGTCGTCAACAAGGTGACCAACGTCAAGCTGCTGCAGGGCGATCTTGCGGAAGCCTGGCGCGAAGGCGAGACCGACTACGCCACGGTGGCGCTGCGCTTTGCGCTCACCGACAAGACGCTGGACCGCAACAGCGGCACGCTCGTCGCCGGCAGCGAGCAGCCCGGCGAGGCCACCGAAGTCTGGACCTTCGCCCGTCGCCCCAACACCGGCTGGGAATTGTCGGCGATCCAGCAGACCAACTGATCGCTGGCGATTAAGAGAAACCAGGGCGTCGTGCTTCCGGCACGGCGCCTTTTTCTTTTGGGCGCCTCGTGCGGCATTGGAATAAGCGGATGCGCCTCGGGTTGAAATTCAGGCGGCCAGCGACCAGCACACTTGGGAGGACAGGATGATCCGCATCGAGAGATCCGTGACGATTTCAGGACTCGCGCTCACGCTGGCCTTGCTCGCGGCGCCGTCCGTGCAGGCGCAGCCGGCCGACATGACGTTCTTCGTGACGTCCAGCGGCCCGGGCAAGGGCGCCGATCTCGGAGGCCTGGAGGGAGCCGATGCGCAGTGCCAGAAGCTGGCTCAGGGCGCCGGCGCCGGTGCGAAGACCTGGCGCGCCTATCTCTCGACGCAGGCCGCTGACGGCAAGCCGGCCGTCAACGCCAAGGACCGCATCGGCAGGGGACCGTGGCAGAATGCCAAGGGGGTGGTGATCGCCAAGGACGTGGCCGAGCTGCACGGTGCCGCCAACAACCTCACCAAGCAGACCGCGCTCAGCGAGAAGGGCGAGGTCATCAACGGCCGCGGCGATACGCCGAACCGGCACGACATCCTGACCGGAACGCAACCTGACGGCACCGCGTTCGCGGCCGGCGACGACAAGACCTGCAAGAACTGGACGTCGAGCACGCAAGGCGCGGCGGTGGTCGGCCACGCCGATCGTCAGGGCCTGCGCGACGACGAGCCGTCAAAGTCGTGGAACAGCTCGCACCCCTCGCGCGGTCCCGACGGCGGCTGCTCGCAGGCCGATCTCAAGAGCACCGGCGGCGACGGGCTGATGTACTGCTTCGCCGCGAATTGAGCTTAGGGGTGCGACGCTCTCTCCACTCGTCATTGCGAGGAGCTCTTGCGACGAAGCAATCCAGAGTCTTTCCGCGGAGACAGTCTGGATTGCTTCGCTGCGCTCGCAATGACGGAATGTGTTGCGAGAGGGTTCCGTCTCATCCTCACGGACCCCTCAGGCCCATGCTACATTGGTTCGATCGCATCCACGCTCACGGACCCCTCCCATGAAATACGAGCTCTACTACTGGCCCGAGATCCAGGGCCGCGGCGAATATGTGCGGCTGGCGCTGGAGGAGGCGGGGGCGGCTTACGTCGACGTCGCGCGTGGCCCGCGCGGCACGGCGGCGATGATGAAGATGATGGAGGAGCAGAAGGGCACGCCGCCGTTTGCGCCGCCGTTCCTGAAAGCGGGCAAGCTCGTCATCGGCCAGACCGCCAACATCCTGCTCTATCTCGGCAGCCGGCACGCGCTCGCACCGAAGACGGAGGCCGGAAAACTCTGGGTGCACCAGCTCCAGCTCACCATCACCGATCTCGTGGTCGAGATCCACGACACCCATCATCCGCTCGGACCCTCGCTCTATTACGAAGACCAGAAGCCGCCGGCGAAGAAACGCACGGCCGAGTTCTGGAGCGAGCGCGTGCCGAAATATCTCGGCTATTTCGAGCAACTTCTCAGCGAGAACGGCGGCGCGTATGTCACCGGCCGGAAGCTGACCTATGTCGACCTCTCGCTGTTCCAGATCGTCGCCGGGCTGCGCTATGCTTTCCCCAAGCGCATGACGGCGTTCGAAGCGGATATTCCGGGCCTCGTTGCCCTGCACGATCGGGTCGCGGCGCGGCCGAACGTCAAGGCCTATCTCGCAAGCCCGCGCCGCATCCCTTTCAACGAGCAGGGCATCTTCCGCCGCTACAAGGAGCTGGATAATTAGCCGGTCCGGACGGCGGCTGGCGGCAGCCCCCGTTCCGGACCGGCCGTTTCGGGCGCGATCAGTCGCCCGAACCCGTCATGGCTGCCGCGCGCCTGCGAACGCTGCGCGCCAGATCGATCGTCTGAAGCACCGGGGTCGGGAGCGAGATCGTGCTCGTCGGGACAGGGGGGCTTGCAGAACATCGTCGCGTCTCCCGTTGCGTGGTGCGATTGCTCTAACGAGGTTCGCTCGCTGCGACGTCAGTCGATCGGAGGAGGGAGGCGCGAATTTCTCTGCGATGCACAGGAGAGCGAGGCGCCCTCACCAGACGCCGGGCACCAGGCGATAGCGCACCCGTGCCGCATAATCGGCATAGCCCGGCAGGCCCTCGCGCAAGGTGCGTTCCTCGATGCCGATGCGGATCGCGAGCAGGAGGACCAGGACGGGGACCATCACTAGGCCCCACCACGAGCCCAGCAGCAGCGGCACGCCGGTGAAGAACAGGACCATGCCGCTATACATGGGATGACGCACGTGAGCGTAGGGGCCGGTCGAGACCACATGCTGCGCGCGCTCGGCCTGCAGCTTCACCACGGGGGCCGCGAACGAGTTCTCGCGGAAGACCCAGAGTGTGAACAGCGTCGAGAGCAGGAACAGCGCGAAGCCGGCCGCCTGCAACGCGACCGGCATGTCGGACGCTTCAAGGCGCCGGTCGACGCCGATCAACGCAAGCCAGGCCAGCATCGCAACGACGAAGACGCTCATGAACACCTTGTCGGCGGCAGGCTGATCCTTCTGCAGGAGCGGTCGCAGACGCTCGGCGAGCAGCGCCGGATCGATCCGGTAGAGCCACCAGCCGCAGAGCGGGCCGAGCAGGATGCACGTTGCGAGAAACACCCAGGCCGCGGTCCAGCGCAAGGTCCCTGCGGACGCGAACAGCAGCGCGCCCATCGCTGCGGTGGTGATCGTGTTCTGCAGCAGCAGCCTGGCGATCATTGTCGATCTTGTCCCATCAGACGCCAGCGCATTGACAGCATGTCTTTCCGGCAGACATGCGGCCGGCAAGGTGATCGAGACCGCCCTCAGACCTTGATCGGCGGTGTGAAGGCCGCCACCAGCCGAACCAGATCGGCCTGTCGCTTGGTTCCGGTCTTGATGAAGATCCGGGCGAGATGCGTCTTGATGGTCGTTTCGGCGAGACCCATGCTTCTGGCCACGTCGGGAACTCCGCCGATCTCGACAATGGACAGGAAGATGCGCAGCTCGGTCGGCGTCAGCTTGAACAGCTTGCGGATGAGGTCGGGCGCGACGATCGTATCGAGCGCGGCCTTGCCGACGAACAGCACGGCGCAGGCGTCGTAGCTGGCGCCGAATCTCTGCCGGCGCCCCGCTGTCAGCGGCAGGAGATGTCCGACATAATGCGAGCCGTCGCGCGCCGTCAGATGCAGCGAGATGCTCGCGCTCGTCATCGTCCGGTCGCCGAGAACCGTGCCCGCCAGCGCCTGCCGCAGCACGCGGTCGGTGTTCGGATCCGACGTTACGAGCCGGCCGCGGACCGAACGCAGCACGTCGGCCTCGTCCAGAATCTCGTGCGCGCTCGCGTTGAGGTGCGTGATATGGCCTTCGGCGTCGAGCAGCAGGACGGCGGTTCGCAGCGCGTCGAGCGTGCGGACCGATGTCGTCTCCAGCTCGTTCTGGTGATGCAGCTTCTGTCTCACCAGCATGGCCCGCTGCAGATGCGGCGTGAGGTGGGAGATCACCTGGTACATCCTGCGGTCGACGGGACCGCCGCCCTTCATGATCGAGAGGCGGGATATTCCTGTCGAGGATTTGTCGAGCAGGACATTGGCGGCATCCTCGAGACCCTGCGGCCGCGTCCACTCGTTGTAGAACATGGTGGTCCGGAATTCGTCGACGTCGATCCAGTCCCCGATCGTCTGGATCTGGCCGACCGGCGCGTGGAGCACGGCGCGCGACGGATCGAATGGCTCGTAGGTTTCGATGTAGGATTGAATATAGGCCGGGTCGACGCCGACGGCATGCGAGATCACGGGCTCGCCGGCTGACCCGATCCGCACCAGGCCGCCGCTCTGGCCGCCCGCAAGGTTGACGATGCTGCCCAGCGTCGCCGACCACCTGGAATCGTCGAGCGCGGCGTCGTAGATGTCGGCCACCAGCGACAGCAGCTTGTCACTCATTTCCATCGGCTTGTCCCACGGTCGCTTGCCCACCGGATGCTTGGACGGGCTGGTTCGGCCTCGCAGATGAGCACGCCCGGTCGGGAAGTTTGATGAGCGGGATCACACTTGGGGGCGTGCGCCGATCCGGAGGCGGGCCTTATCCGCGCCAATGATGCGCGAAGGGCAAGGAATTGGGAGGGCCGATGCGACGTGCGCGCGAATGGAACCCGCGCGCGCATGACGGCGGGCAGGATCGTGTTCGGCAATTGCAATCTTGCGATCATGCGCTGGTCCCGGGGGGCCGCGCACGAGTTTGATCCCTTTATCCGGCAAAGATGCGGCCGGATGCGAAACGGGCCCGATCGACCGGATCGGGCGATCCGTTCGCGCGGGGCCGATCAGGCGAGCTGATCGATCCGCGTGCCCTGACCCGGCGGCAGCGGCGCAGGCGGCTGCGGCTTGTAGGTCGGGTCGGCGTCCTTGGTCTTGGTTTGATCGTCCTGCTGCTTGGTCGTGTCGTAGCTTGGCACCACGATCGCGATCGGCGGCGGGGCAACGGTAGAAACCTTCATCCGCAAATCCTCACATATGGAAACAATTGAGCCTGCGCCGCGAGGCGCGAAAATTCCTTCAAGGCAATCGTTAAAATGCGAGGGATCTGGTGCGATGGGAGGGTCCGTGTTTGCGTCTCATCCGCGTGGTGTCAGAGAAACGACGAGACCTCTCCCCGTCATTGCGAGGAGCTCGCGCAAAATTGCTGAGCAATTTTTGCGCTGGCGACGAAGCAATCCAAACCGATTCCTCGAAGGGATTCTGGATTGCGTCCGCCTTCGCCAAGGCTTCGGCGGACAAGTCGCTACGCTCGCAATGACGGAGAATGTCGCAGGCAGCACCGCGGCGCATGCGCCGCGCGTGCGCGGACAGGGCGGGCGCCCCGCCTATTCGTCCTTGCCGCGCGTGATCGCGATGGAGGCGTCCGTCTTGGTGCGCGTGCATTCCATGTTGAGGCGGCGGTAGCGCATGTTGACCTTGTCGCCGCGCAGCAGACCCATCCGCTTCAGGCAGCGTGTCGCGCCCGTGGTGGTGTCGTCCTTGGTCACGGTGAAGACGATCGCCGCCATCGATCCCACCAGCGTGTAGAACTCCGGCTTGGGCTTGCGATCGCCCTTGGCATAGAGCTCGATCGAGTACTTGTCGCCGCGGCAGCCGACCGACAGCTCCTTGGCCGCCGGATGCGAGAGGTAGACGACGTTGCCGGCTCGGAAATTCACCTTCATGCGCTCGACCTGGTTCGCCAGCTCCTTGGCGCTGTCGTCGCAACGATCGGCGCGCGCGGGCGAAGTGAGGGTCACAAGGCCGGTGATGGCGGCGGCGACCAGGATCGCGCCGCGGACGTTCAGTTTCAAAGTCATGATGAAAAGCCCCTTCAGGGCGCGCATTCAAGCGTCGGCGCGGCCGGAGTGCAAGGGTGCACGCGGGCTTTCCACGTGCTGTGCCAATACCTTCGGCAGGCCAGGCGGACCGCCCCATGCGCGCCGTTCCCTTTCCTTTCCGCTCAAAATGGGCTTAGAACGCTTCTATGCCGAGAGGCCCGCCAGGGCTCCAAAACCCCGAGATTCGCCCATGAACGCTCCGACCGCCTTCCCCGACCAGTCCAAGCCAGTCCCGCCCTACAAGCACACCCCGTTGTTCCCGCTGGGCAAGGACGAGACGCCCTACAAGAAGATTTCGTCCGAGGGCGTCAGGGTCGAGAAGGTCCTCGGCAAGGACATGCTGGTGGTGTCGCGCGAGGCGCTGCGGGCGCTGTCGGAGGCGGCTTTCGGCGACATCAACCATTACCTGCGGCCCGGCCATCTGAAGCAGCTCCGCGCCATCCTTGAGGACGGCGAGGCGAGCCCGAACGACAAGTTCGTCGCGCTGGACTTCCTGAAGAACGCCAACATCGCGGCCGGCGGCGTGCTGCCGATGTGCCAGGACACCGGCACCGCGATCATCATGGGCAAGAAGGGCTGCAACGTCATCACCGACGGTGAGGACGAGGCGGCGCTGTCGGAAGGCGCGCGCGATGCTTACCTGCGCCGCAATCTGCGCTACTCGCAGGTCGCGCCGCTCTCGATGTATGAAGAGAAGAACACCGCCAACAACATGCCGGCGCAGTGCGAGATCTACGCCGAGGGCGACGACGCCTACAAGTTCATGTTCATGGCGAAGGGCGGCGGCTCCGCCAACAAGAGTTTTCTGTTCCAGGCGACGCCCTCGGTGCTGACCAGGGACCGGCTGCTCGCGTTCCTGAAGGAAAAGATCCTCACCCTCGGCACCGCGGCGTGCCCGCCTTATCACCTCGCCATCGTGATCGGCGGCACCTCGGCCGAGCTCTGCATGAAGACGGTGAAGCTGGCCTCCGCCCGCTATCTCGATGCGCTGCCGACCCACGGCTCGCCCGACGGCAACGCCTTCCGCGACGTCGAGATGGAGAAGGAAATCCACAAGATGACGCAGAGCCTGGGAGTGGGGGCGCAGTTCGGCGGAAAATATTTCTGCCACGACGTGCGCGTGATCCGCATGCCGCGTCACGGCGCCTCGCTGCCCATCGGGCTTGGCGTGTCCTGCTCTGCCGACCGCCAGGTGCTCGGCAAGATCACGAAGGACGGCATCTATCTCGAGGAGCTCGAGCACAATCCGGCGCAGTACCTGCCTGAGGTCGAAGAGGCGCTCGGCGGCGAGGTCGTCAAGATCGACCTCAACCAGCCGATGAAGGACATCCTGGCGACCTTCTCGAAATATCCGATCAAGACCCGCGTCTCGATGACCGGCACCATGATCGTGGCGCGCGACAGCGCCCACGCCAAGCTGCGCGAGCGGCTGGAGAAGGGCGAGCCGCTGCCGGATTACTTCAAGAACCATCCGGTGTATTACGCGGGACCTGCCAAGACGCCCGAGGGCTACGCCTCCGGCGCGTTCGGTCCGACCACCGCGGGCCGCATGGATTCCTTCGTCGATCAGTTCCAGGCCGCCGGCGGTTCGATGGTGATGGTCGCCAAGGGCAACCGGGCGCCGGCCGTGCGCGAAGCCTGCAAGAAATATGGCGGGTTCTATCTCGGCTCGATCGGCGGGGCCGCTGCGAACCTCGCCGAGCACTGCATCAAGAAGGTCGAGGTGCTGGAATATCCCGAGCTCGGCATGGAAGCGATCTGGCGCATCGAAGTCGTCGATTTCCCGGCGTTCATCATCATCGATGACAAGGGGAACGACTTCTTCAAGGAGTTGAATTTGGGCTAGCTCTTCACCTCGCCCCGCTTGCGGGGAGAGGTCGGACTTTGCGCGTTGCGCAAAGTCCGGGTGAGGGGGACTCTCCACGAGTCCGACTGTCACCGTCCTTGCGGAGACTCCCCCTCACCCCAACCCTCTCCCCGCAAGCGGGGCGAGGGAGTCGAGAGAGCTAACTGCAAGTCGTGACCTGGTTGGAGCACAGCGCGCGCCACCAGCCGCGCACGCCGTCGTGGCTCTCGACGAGGCCCCAATATCCGCTGCAGGCGAGCAGGCGCTTCGGCCCGCCGTCGCCGTCGATCGGGCCGCCGAGCTCGCGCTGGGCGGGCATCCATTTGGCGTCGACGAAGGGCGCCTGGAACAGGCCGCCCATGCGGGTGGCGCCATTGGCATAGGCGGCGCCGATCTTGTTGGAGGCGACCCAGCCACGCCCGGCATAGGGCTTTGGCGCGCTGCGCGGGTATCGCTTCTCGTCCTCGTAGTCCTTGCCCGGCGGCTTCGCACCTTCGATCAGGAACCAGCCGCTCTTGAAACCGATGATGCGGAATTCGGTGAGCCAGCCGCCGTCGGGCGTGTTCTCGGCGCCGCCAAGCTTGAGCCGGTAGGGCGGCGGCAGCGTGCCGAGCACGCGCGCCGACGTTGACGGCTCGGCGCGTACATTGAGGCCGCCTGGATCCTTGTCGATGGACCAGGCGCCGAGACTGCAGGGCTCGGTGCCCTCAGGCAGCGCCGCCCGCTTTGCCGCAAGCTCGGCGTGCAGCCTGGCGAAATCGGTCTCGTCATTGTCCGGATCGGGCTCCGTGCGGGGCTTCAACTCGGCGGAGACGGCGCGCGTCGCATCCGGCGTCAGCGTGACCACGAGGGCCTGCCGCGCGGCGAACACGCTTGCCGGTGTCTTCGGATCGTTCGACGTCGCGGGATAGACGGCGAGATAGCCTGTCGAACCCTCGGTTCGATAAGCGGTGCCGGCGACATAGCCCGCCGGCACCATGGCGAGCGCGCTGGCGCGCCACGCCGGTTCGGTGTCGTCCGCGCGCGCCGCTTGTGCCGCGACGCACAGCATCGTCGCCGCGATGAGACGGAGCGCGCGCATGATGGCTGGGCGGCCTTACGCGCGGGCGCCCGTGAACGGGAAGCTGCCCATCGGCCCGATGCCCATCTCGCCGCTGATGCTGTCGCCGGAGACGGTGCCGGTGAATTCGAGCGTGAGCGGCATCGGCTTGTCGATCGAGACCTTCCAGGAGACGCTGTCGCCAGAGACGGTGCCGTCGAAAATCTCGGCGGTATTACCTTCCGCGCCCTGCGAGCCCGTGAGCGTGCCGCCCGCGGCCTTCAGGCTCAGCGTCGCCTGGCGCTCGCCCATTGGCGTCGTCATGGTCAGATTCCAGTTGCCGTCTACGGCCATTCCCGTCTCCCGAACAAATCCCGGCGGACCGCGACGATCCGCGGCCAGTCCTTAAGCGAGCCTATAGCTCAACTCGCGGCTCCTGACTAACCCTCGAATAGGGCATTGCAGCATGATCCCGAAAAGTGTGCAGCGGTTTTCGGTAAGGATCATGCTCGGACGACGCCTGAAGCGCGATCACCTCGCGCTTCAGGCGCGGGCGGCGGCACGGCGGCGGCTGGTGACGATGAGCCGGAGCACGACGTACTGCACGGCGAAGGCGAGGATCTTGGCGCCGCCGGCGACCACCGTGAGATAGAACGCCCACAGCTTCAGGTCGCCCGTGGAGGCGACCACGATCATCCCGGCGCCGATCACGAACATCAGCACCGCCCAGGCATAGCCTGCAGCCGTCACATATTCCGGAACGGTCTCGACCACCATCGGCGGCATGTAGCGCAACATCCAGCCGCGCTTGAGCATGATCGCACCGATGGCGAAATGCGCGATCGACGGTTTTGCCATCATGAAGCGGGGATCATTGGTCAGCAGCGTGATCGCGCCGAGGCCAACCACGAGCGCGAGGCTCGCATAGGTCATGTAGTTGAGCTGCTGGCCCTTGATGCGGGCGTAGATCACCTGCGCAATCGCACCGGCCACGGCCACCGAGGTTGCCAGGATGACGTTGTCGGTGACGAGATAGACGACCAGGAAGACAATCGCGGAGAAGAGATCGGAGCCGAGGCGGGCGAATACGTCCTTCATCGTCAATCCTGTTCAGCGGGCGGTGGGCAAGACGGTGGGCAAGGCGCGGGCGGCCGTACCGTACTTGATCTGGCGATACTCCGGATACCACTTTGTGAAGTAGATCGCGCTGTTGCGGGCGGCAAAGGCAACCGCAAGGCTGGTCCAGAGCGGCAGGCCCGGGACGTAGAGCAGCACGAGATTGGCGGCCGCCATCAGCAGCGCGGCCACGGTCCAGGCGCCGGTGATGACGTAATTGGCAGTGAGGAAGCCGGGCATCGCCGCGGTCTCGGCCGGCACCGATTCAAGCGCATATTGCAGCGTGAAGGGACGGCGGAGCAGGATCGATCCGAGCGAGAGGGCGAAGATGCCGATATCGACCGACAGCTTGACGCCCAGTGTGCCGAGTTGCGGATCGAGCAGCGCGAGGTAAAGGCCGATCGCGGCGAACACGACCGCCGAGCCGGCGGCCAGGATCTTCACCGAGCGGCCGCACGCCACGTCGACCGCGATGGTGGCGAGGCAGATCGCGGAGGCCGCGAACACGCTCATCGTGGCCGACGTCACCAGCATCAGGAAGCTGTAGGCGCCGTAGGGCGCGAGGATCAGGAAAATCGTCATGGGCCGCCTCGGTCTGGCCGATCTTTACGGTGTAAAGATCAATAATTCAGGGCAGGCGTCGGGTCAAGCGAAATCTTTACAGTGTCAAAATAACGTAAGCGGCATATAAAAGCTGAGCAGCCGCAACGGCTTGGTCGGATACCTCCTCGGCCAATTCGGCCCAGGGCAGGTGCGACAGGAGGGGGATTGCGCAGGCGATCGCCAGGCCAAGGGCAAGCAGGATGCCGCCATTGAAGATCACCTGGCCGCTCCGCCGCAGCCGGACGACCTCGATTGTGAGCGCGGCGCCGATCAGTGCGAGGATGGCGAGCAGGTCTGCGGTGATCGAGGGCATCTGCTGGGACCTTTCGGTGACAGATCCGTGCTGTGGCTTCGTTGGTATGACGGGCGCTATTGCGCGCCCACCCAATTGCCGTGAAACCCGTCCGGCACGCGATGGCCGAGCTGGACCAGCGCGACGGGGCCCGCCTCGACATCGGTGGCGTTGAACACCGCGAGGTCGCTACGGTTCTCGCGTGCCCGCCAGACCACCGCGAGCAGCCAGCCATCGCCTTCGACGGAGTCCTTCGCGCGCTCGACGAACACGGGCTCGGAGATGGTGTCGCCGGCGGGCAGCAGATAATGGCCGAGCCGCCGTCCATTGCCGTCGACATGGACGACGCCGGAGAGCGCGCCGAACATCGGCAGTTTCGGATTGGCGCAGGCGTACCAGCCGTGGCGGTTCTTCAGCCCGGCGCGGCGGTCGTCGATGCGCGGGAATTCGCCGGTGAGATCGTCGAGGTAGGTCTGCTGGAAGCGGTCGGTATTGCCGGAGAGATCGAAGGTCCAACGGCAGTGCCGGGCGCGCGACTTCTCCGGATCGGTCGGCCGTCCATCGGGATGCGGAAACAGCGGCGCTTCCTCGAATTGCATGACGTCGGCCACGATGCGGTTCTCGTCCTCCCACGCATTCATGATGTGGAAGACGTAGCAGGCGTCACCGCGGAACCAGACGATGTCCTTCGCGGTGCCGCTGCGCTTCATCACGCCGACATAGGCGCCCTTGTTCGGCTCCCAGGCATAAGGCGGCCGTCCGCTCATGGCGCGCTCCATGCTGCCGGTGATGGGCAGGATCGGAAACAGCACATGGTTCGCGGTGACGATGAAGTCGTGCACCATGCTGGCATAGGGCGCTTCGAACCGCTCGAAGCGCGTCGCCTTGCCGGAGGCGTCGATCGAGCCGTAGGAGAGCGCGGGCGTCAGCGGACCTGCCGCGTTGTAGCCGAAGAACACCAGCTCGCCGCTCACGGGGTCGATCTTCGGATGCGCGGTGAAGCTGCCGGCGACGCGGCCCTGGTAGTCGTGATAGCCGCGCGTCGCCAGCGTGCCGGGCTCGATCTCGGTCGGCAGATGCGCTTCTTCAAGCGCCAGCAGCTTGCCGGCATGGAAGATGATGTTGGTGTTGGCGACGCCGCCATCGGTGAGATCAGCCGGCGCGTCCGGCAGCTTGCGGCCGAAGCCGCCGAACAGGGCGCGGCCGGCATCGTGCTCGGCGAGCCATTTCGGCGTGCGGACCCAGCGGTTGCGGTAGCTGGCGCGGCCGTTATCGAGATGGAAGGCGTGCAGCATGCCGTCGCCGACGAACCAGTGCGCGCCGGGGGAATCGAACTGCGGATTGGGACCGTTACGATAGAGCACGCCGTTCAACTCGCGCGGCAATTCGCCGATGATCTTGAGGAAGGGCGCGTCGGCCTCGAACGGGATCGGCGCGATATTGTTGCGACGCTCGGCGACGGTGTCGTGCAGCACGGCATATCCCTCCCTATCTTTACATCGTAAAGATCAGATAGCGCCGATCGTCCTTTCGGTCAAGTGAAATCTTTACACTGTCAATATTGCGTCATATAGCTTGCAAATGGCCAAGACCGACACCAAGAGCGACACGGCGCGAGGCTCGCGCACCCCCAGGCGAACCACGCCGAGCGCGGCATCGCGCGGCTCACGGCGCGCGGGAAACGCGAAGACCGAGACGCCGTACCATCACGGCGCCCTGCGCGAGGCACTGCTCCAGGCCGCCGAACGCGTGCTGGAACGCGACGGGCTCGCCGGCCTCACCTTGCGCGCGGTGGCGCGCGAGGCGGGCGTCTCGCACGCCGCGCCCACGCATCATTTCGGTGATCTCACCGGCCTGCTCAGCGAGCTCGCGGCCGTCGGCTTCCGCCAGTTCAACGCGGCGATGGCATCGGCCTGCGACACCGCCACCACGCCGCTCGCGCGCGCGCTGGCGCGGCCGAAGGCCTATGTTGCCTATGCGCAGGCCCATCCTGGCATGTACGGCATCATGTTCCGCACCGAGCGGCTGGATTATTCCAGGCCCTCGCTGCACGAGGCGGCCGAAGCCTCCTTCGCCGGACTTGCGAATGCGGTCGGCATGATGCGGCAGGAACAGATCAGTGGCGACGCGCTGACCTTGAACCAGGGCGCCGCGATCGCACGCGCCTGGTCGATGGTGCACGGCTTCACCACGCTGCTGCTGGACGGCCGGCTCGAGGACATCCTCGGGCGGCTGCCCGAGGGGACGACGGCGGAGCGGCTGCTCGAGGCGATGCTGACGGTGCCCGTGACCACGAAACTTCCCGCATAGCGCTGTTTGACCCGTCGAGGCCTACCGCATCGTCGCCAGCTCGACGGCGCGGCCGCGCGTGCCGATGATCTTCACCTCGTCCTTGCCGCAAGTAAAGCCGCGGGCGAAATCGTCCGCGGCCTTGCGCGCCAGCTCGTTGGCGGTCGGGTTGGCGATCGCATCGACATAGGCGACATGGCAGACCGGGCCGGGCGGCAGCCGGGTCACGACCAGCATGGCCTTGGTGTTGGGCCGGCCCTGCTTGTCGGGATCGCTGTTATCGGCGATGTGCCAGCGCTGGATGATCGCGAACGGCTTGGCGCCCATGGCGCGCCATTCGATCGTGGTCTCCGACGAATTGAACGGGGCGAACCAGACCTTGGCCGCCGGTTCCTCGGCTGCAGCCCTGCGATTGCGGCCGACCGAGACGATTTCGCGAAGATCGTCCTCGGCAATCAGCACCACGAGACCCGCCTTGCCCGGACAGCTGCGCGTCGTGCTGCCGTCGAGCTCGCTCGCTTTGCCGATCTGGCGGCAATCCTTTGGCGCCGTCGATGTGTAGGCGCTGCCTATGGATTGGGCGGCAGCGCTGTTCAGGCCGATGCATGTCGTCAGGACAACCAGTCCGATGCGGGTGATACGGTTGATCATGAGGCTTCGATGGTCCGGGAACTCGCTTCCATCAGACGTCTTGATTGTGGGCAAGGTTCAAACAGGGGTGGGATAGACCTGACAGCGACGCGGAATCGTTCTAGAAGAGCGGCTTCGCCTGAGGCATCGTGCCTCGTTCGCGTTCTCATTTCTCTTGATCATGCCAGCCATCGCTTCCAGCAAATCCTACCGTGTCGGCCGTTCCAAGACCGGGCTCGGCCTCTTCGCCACCAAGCCGATCAAGAAGGGGACCCGGATCATCCGCTATTTCGGGCCGATCCTGGATTCGCGAATCCCCGCGCACGACGAGATCGAGAACAAGTACCTGTTCGAGCTCAACGGCCGCTGGACCATCGACGGCTCGGTGCGCAAGAACCTCGCCCGCTACATCAACCATTCCTGCCGGCCCAACGCCGAGTCCGACGTCCGGCCGCGCGAGCGCAAGGTCTTCATCCGCGCCATCAAGAACATCGAGCCGGGCGACGAGATCAACTACGATTACGGCACCGACTATTTCAAAGCCTATCTGAAGCCGATCGGCTGCAAGTGCGAGTCTTGCGAGAAGAAGCGCAAGAAGCTGCGCGCCGAGGCGCGGGCGGAAGCCGCCAAGGTCAAGGCACGCAAGGCGAAGAAGGTTGTCGCCAAGGGGTCGAAGAGCAAGGCCGCCAAGAAGAAGAAGCTGAACGGCCACGCCGTTGCCAAGGTTGGCGGCCGCGCACGCGCTTAGCTCCGCGCTCGTGCCCCGGACGCAGCGCAGCGCCTCTTTGGCGGTGCGCTGCAGAGCCGGGGCCCATCTCAGCTCGATCTATATTGGCACAATCTGGGTCCCGGCTCTGCGCTGCAACGCCAAGAGCGTTGCAGCGCGTCCGGGACACGAGAGGCCGCACGCCGCCGCCACATTCCCGCTCTTGTGCAATCCAATATTACGGTTCGGCAGACACCGGGGGCGATGGCCTGCGCCAGGACCATCTGTGGCGTGACGAGGCCGTGTCGACCCGTCGGGCAAAACACCCAAAACCAGTCAATCCCTCCCGCCAAAAATATATCGCTTTTCCGAATTTCGGATTTATGGCATACAGCCGCCATCCCGGCCCTGCCAGAGGGGCGCTTCGCGATCGTCACGAGATGCGGGTCGGGGTGCGGTGGACGCGGTAGCGCCGGCGCGATTTGCGTGAGGACAGGGCGGGCAACCGTGAGTCTCAGGCGATGCGCATACGACACGGCGCGGTCACAGCGGTTTGGTCGATGGTCCGGGGCGGGCACACGCAAGCCCCGGGCGCTGAGGCCGGGCCGTCCGCGGACGGAGAAGTCGTGTGGTCCTGGCGCCCGGGGTTCTGGCGTCAAGGCTTGCGGTGATGTGGCGACCAACCGGCA
>NZ_LFJB01000089.1:0-24356 GCF_006658625.1 Bradyrhizobium sp. UNPF46 | reverse complement strand
TCGGAAATCTCCTCGGCGATCGCCGCCGCAGTGGAAGAGCAGGGCGCGGCGACGCAGGAGATCGCCCGCAACGTGCAGCAGGCCGCACAGGGCACCCAGCAGGTCTCCTCCAACATCACCGACGTGCAGCGCGGCGCGACCGAGACGGGCACGGCCTCCTCACAGGTGCTGTCGGCGGCACAGATGCTGTCGAACGATTCCGGACGGTTGAAGAACGAGGTCAGCAAGTTCCTGACTAACGTGCGCGCAGCCTGATCCTTCATCCGACCGAACGACGAGCGGCGCCAAAAGCGCCGCTCGTTTTGTTTTGGCGGAAGCATGATGTTGCTCGCAAGCAACAGTGGCGGGGCCGCCCGTAGTGTTACGGGCGGCTCATTTCATCGATGGTTAAGCCGCATTTACGACAATGCGAGCGAGGGCGGCTTCGTTTGAAGACGGTCCCGATTGGAATGGAATCATTTTAATCCAGGTTTCGGGGTCATCCCATGCGCAAGAATTTTCCGGTCACCGATGTTGAATATCCCGTCAGCGACGAGACGCTGATCGTTTCGCGGACCGACCTCAAGGGCAAGCTCACTTACTTCAACGAGGATTTCATCGCGGCCGCCGGCTTCACGTCGGCTGAGCTGATGAACCAGCCGCACAACATTGTCCGTCATCCCGACATGCCGCCCGAGGCGTTCGACAACCTCTGGGACACGCTGAAGGCCGGCAAGCCTTGGCTCGGTGCGGTCAAGAACCGCCGCAAGAATGGCGACTTCTACTGGGTGCTGGCGACGGCCTCTCCGATCCGGGAGAACGGCCAGGTCAAGGGCTACACCTCGATTCGCACCAAGCTGCCGGCCGACCAGCGCAGGCTTGCCGAAGAGGTCTACGCCGCGATCCGTGAAAAGAGGTCGCATGGCTATCGCATTGACGCCGGCATCATCCGCCGCCGCTCGTGGCTCGACCGCTTCAGCGTCTTCACCGGCACGCTCAAGGCGCGCCTCGTCACGACGATGGTGCTTCAGGCGCTATTCATGCTCGCGCTCAGCATTGTCGGCGCGCTTTCCACCAGCGGTTCGACCAGCCTCATCCTGGCGGCACTGGCCGTCGTCGGCACCGCCATCGTCAGCTTTGCGGGCCTCTCAACCATGCGCGCGATCCAGGGGCCGATGCAGCAGCTCAACGAGATCCTGGTCAACCTCGTGCAGGACAAGCTGGACAATCGCATCGTGATCGAGCGCGACGACGAGATCGGCGAGGCGCTACGCAACATTCAGACCGTGCAGACCATCATCCGCTTCAGCCGCGACGAGGTGCAGGCGGTGCAGCGCCGCGCCGAGGCGCAGCGCAAGGCGGACATGACCAAGCTTGCTGACGGATTCGAGGCCGCGATCGGCGAGATCGTCGAGACGGTGTCGTCGGCCGCAACCGAGCTCGAGGCGTCGGCCTCGACGCTGTCCTCGACCGCGGGCCGGGCGCAGGAACTGGCGACAGCGGTGGCAACCGGCTCGGAGGCTGCGTCCTCCAATGTCCATTCGGTGGCGTCCGCCGCCGAGGAGATGTCGTCCTCAGTACGCGAGATCGGCCGTCAGGTGCAGGATTCCTCCAAGATCGCGAGCGAAGCGGTCAGCCAGGCGCATGCCACCACCGAACGCGTCAGCGAATTGTCGCGGGCGGCCTCGCGGATCGGCGACGTCGTCGAGCTCATCAACGCGATCGCCGGCCAGACCAATCTGCTGGCGCTCAATGCCACGATCGAGGCGGCGCGGGCGGGCGAGGCAGGACGCGGCTTCGCCGTCGTGGCCTCCGAGGTCAAGGCGCTCGCCGAGCAGACGGCCAAGGCCACCGGCGAGATCGGCCAGCAGGTCGGCGGCATTCAGAGCGCGACGCAGGATTCAGTCAGCGCCATCGGTGAGATCAGCGGCACCATCGCGCGCCTGTCGGAGATCGCTTCGGCGATCGCGGCGGCCGTGGAGCAGCAGGGTGCGGCAACCCAGGAGATCGCCCGCAACGTCCAGCAGGCGGCCCAGGGGACCCAGCAGGTCTCGTCCAATGTCGGCGACGTGCAGCGCGGCGCCTCCGAAACCGGCTCGGCATCTTCGCAGGTGCTGTCGGCGGCGCAGATGCTGTCGCGCGACTCCAATCGACTCAAGCTCGAGGTCGGCAAGTTCCTGAACTCCGTCCGCGCCGCCTAGCCGCGGATCAGCTGCGCTCGCGCATGACGGGCTGCCAAGCTGCGATCTCACCGATCGCAGCTTTTCTTGCGGCTTGCGTCGCACCTCGCAATCAACGATTCGATAATCATAAGGTCCGAAGAATCGCATGCAGAGGTGAAGGTCGCGACGTTCTTTGATGTGAGACAATCCCAAGTTGCCACTGCCGGCTATTGCTTTCGCAGAACTGCTGTTTTCGGGCGGTGCTCACGAGAGGGAAGCGAGCCGTGCACTTGCGAATTGGAACGATCCTGCCTCTGATTGTCTCGGCTCTCGCCCTGATGGGAGTGGCCGCCACCGGTTACACGGCTGTCGGAGCCTATCACGACCGACAGGAGGCGCACGCCTTCGTCGACCTCAATGGAATATCGCAGCAATTGCTCGTGAGCGCCGGACAGTGGGCTCTGGAGCGGGGAATGACCAACGCGGCGCTGAACGCGCCCCAGCTCGTCGCTGCAGACCGCCGCGCCGAGATCGACCGGCTCCGCGCAGCTTCCGATCGCGCCTTCCGCGGCGCCGCACAGCGCCTGCGCAACTTGCCTGCGATGAAAGCCGCCGAGCCGCGGATCGCGGAAGCCGAGCGCGCGCTTCAGGGCGCCGAGAGCCTGCGCCGCAAGGTCGACGCGGATCTGGTCAAGCCGAGGGCTGAGCGCGATCCTAAAGTCGTCGACGCCGTCGTTCCGGCCTTGACCGAGCTCATCGAGATCGCCGCCAACCGGCTGCGACTGACTTTGGAGACGTTGACCGATTCGCCGTCGGCGGCCATGACACGGCTTGTCGGGCTTCGCCATCTCACCGCGGAGATGGCCGAGAATGCTGGCCGCGAGCGAGCCTTCCTCGGGGGGCTAATCAGCGCTCATGCGAAACTCACCGCGGAGGGGATCGGCGTGATGTCCGGATTCCGCGGCCATGTCGAGCTCGCCTGGGAGACCATCTCACCCGTCGCCCAGCGCGCCGATGTCTCGGCGGGTCTTGTCCAGGCGATCAAGGACGTCGAGCAGAAATACTTCCGCACTTACGGTTCGCTGCGCGGAGATGTCGTCGGAGACGGCAAGACGGGCGAGTACAGGATCTCAGGCGACGACTATGTGGCGAGTGCCACCGGCGCCATCAACACGATCCTGCAGCTTGGTCAGGCCATCGCAGCGGATGCTGATCGCGAGGCAGCGGGGCTGGCCGCAAGAGCCACGTCAAATCTCGTCGTCAGCGGCGGCATCCTCCTTGCGAGCGTCGTTCTCGCATTGCTCAGCTTTTGGGTGGCGTTCTCGCGGATATTGCGCCCGCTGTCCGCCCTGACGGGCGCCATGGGCGAACTTGCCGCCGGCAACTTCTCCGTCGTCCTGCCCGGCCTCGGGCGCAAGGACGAAATCGGCGACATGGCTCACGCGGTCGAAGTCTTCAAGGTCAAGGCCGAAGAGAAGGCGCGCGCGGAAGCCGAGGCCAAGATCACGCAGGACCGGATCGCCGCCGAGCAGCGCAAGGCCGACATGCACAGGCTCGCCGGCACATTCGAGACCGCCATCGGCGAGATCATCGACACGGTGTCCTCCGCATCGACCGAGCTCGAAGCCTCGGCCGGCACGCTGAACACGACTGCCGAGCGCGCACAGCAATTGGCGGTCGTGGTCGCTGCGGCCTCGGACGAAGCATCCTCCAACGTCCAATCGGTCGCCTCGGCGACCGAGCAGCTCTCGTCCTCCGTCAACGAGATCAGCCGGCGGGTTCAGGACCAGGCGCGGATGGCCAACGAGGCCGTCGGCCAGGCGGGACGAACCAATGACAGGATCGGCGAATTGTCCCGAGCGGCCTCCAGGATTGGCGACGTCGTCGAACTGATCGACCAGATCGCCGGACAGACCAATCTCCTGGCTCTCAACGCCACGATCGAGGCCGCGCGTGCGGGCGAGGCCGGTCGAGGCTTTGCGGTGGTCGCTTCCGAGGTGAAGGCGCTCGCCGAGCAGACGGCAAAAGCCACCGGCGAGATTTCCCAGCACATCACCGGCATTCAGGCAGCCACCCAGGACTCCGTCGGTGCCATCCGGGACATCGGCGGCTCGATCGGGCAGCTGTCGGAGATCGCCTCGGCCATCGCGGCGGCCGTCGAAGAGCAGGGCGCAGCGACGCAGGAGATCGCGCGGAACGTGCAGAAGGCGGCCCAGGGAACGCAGCAGGTGTCGGCCAATATCGGCAATGTCGAGCACGGCGCCACCGAGACCGGTTCGGCCTCGTCTCAGGTGCTGTCGGCAGCGCAGATGCTGTCGCGGGATTCCAATCGCCTCAAGCTCGAGGTCGGCAAGTTCCTGGACACGGTCCGCGCCGCCTGAGCCAAGTGGCCGCATGGCTGCGATGTCAATTTCGCAGTGCGGTAGCAGGGACGTGAATGCAGGATAGTTCTGGTTATTAGCGTTTCCGGCGGTGCCGGGGTAAAGGAGAAACGGGGATCGCCGTGGGGGCAGATTCCGTATTCTCGCTTGACCTGGAATTGCCTGGCGCATGATTGCTCTGGTCCGTATTGCCCTGAGCCGGCCCTATACGTTCGTCGTGCTGGCGCTCCTGCTGCTGATCATCGGACCGCTGGCGGCGCTGCGGACCCCGACCGACATCTTCCCGGACATCCGCATTCCCGTGATCGGCGTGGTCTGGCAGTACACCGGCCTGCCACCCGACCAGATGTCCGGCCGTATCACGACGCCGTTCCAGCGTGCGCTGACGACGACGGTCAACGACATCGAGCACATCACCGCCAATTCCTACAACGGCTTTGGCATCATCAAGATCTTCTTCCAGCCCAACGTCGACATCCGCACCGCCAACGCGCAGGTCACCGCGATCTCGCAGACGCTGATCAAGCAGATGCCGCCGGGGGCGACGCCGCCCCTGATCCTGAACTACTCGGCGTCCACCGTGCCGATCATCCAGGTGGCGCTGTCGGGCGATGGCCTGACCGAGCAGAACCTCGCCGATATCGGCATCAACAATCTCCGCACGCCCCTGGTCACCGTGCCCGGCGCCGCGATCCCCTATCCGTTCGGCGGCAAGCAGCGCCAGGTTACGATCGATCTCGATCCCACCGCGCTCCAGGCCCGCGGCCTGTCCGGCCAGGACGTCGCCAATGCGCTGGCCGCGCAGAACCTGATCACGCCGGTCGGCACCCAGAAGATCGGCCAGTTCGAGTACAACATCCAGCTCAACAACTCGCCGCTGAAGATCGACGAGCTCGGCAACCTCCCGATCAAAACCGTCAACGGCGCCATGGTCTATGTGCGTGACGTCGCCTCCGTGCGCGACGGCAATCCGCCGCAGACCAACATCGTCCATGTCGACGGCAACCGCTCAGTGCTGATGATGGTGCTGAAGGCGGGCGCGACCTCGACGCTCGACATCATCGCCGGCATCAAGCAGAAGGTGATCGACGTCAAGGACCAGCTTCCCGACGCGCTCAAGATCGGCTTCATCGGCGACCAGTCGGTGTTCGTCCGCGGCGCGATCCAGGGCGTCGCCGTCGAAGGCGTGATCGCGGCGTTGCTCACCAGCGTCATGATCCTGCTGTTCCTCGGCAGCTGGCGCTCGACCATCATCATCGCGGTGTCGATCCCGCTGTCGGTGCTGGGCGCCATCATCATGCTGTCGGCGATCGGGGAGACGCTCAACATCATGACGCTTGGGGGGCTGGCGCTCGCCGTCGGCATCCTCGTCGACGACGCCACCGTGACCATCGAGAACATCAACTACCATCTGGAGCAGGGCAAGCCGGTCGAACAGTCGATCCTCGACGGCGCCAACCAGATCGTGACGCCGGCCTTCGTCTCGCTGCTGTGCATCTGCATCGTGTTCGTGCCGATGTTCTTCCTCTCCGGCGTTGCGCGCTTCCTGTTCGTGCCGATGGCGGAAGCGGTGATGTTCGCGATGATCTGGTCGTTCATCCTGTCGCGCACGCTGGTGCCGACCATGGCGAACTATCTGCTGCAGGCCCATGTCCATCACGAAGGCGGGCCGCCGAAATCGCGCAATCCTTTCGTCTGGTTCCAGCGCGGATTCGAGGCGCGGTTCGAGCGCGTCCGCGGCTTCTATCACGACCTGCTCGGCCTCGCGCTGGCACACCGGGCGGTGTTCGTGATCGGCTTTATCTGCGTGGTCGGTGCCTCCTTCGCGCTGGTGCCGTTCCTCGGGCGCAACTTCTTCCCCGCGGTCGATGCCGGCAACATCCTGATGCATGTCCGCACCCAGGTCGGCACCCGTGTCGAGGAGACAGCCAACCAGCTCGCCGACGTGCAGAAGGCCGTGCGCAAGCTGATCCCGGGCGAGATCGAGACCATGACCGACAACATCGGCATGCCGATCTCCGGCATCAACATGACCTACAACAACACCGGCGTGACCGGCCCGCAGGACGGCGACATCCAGATCAAGCTGAAAGAGGGCCACAAGCCGACCGACGAGCACGTGAAGGTGCTGCGCGAGCAATTGCCGCGCCTGTTCCCCGGCGTCAGCTTCGCCTTCCTTCCTGCAGACATCGTCAGCCAGATCCTGAACTTCGGCGCGCCGGCGCCGATCGACCTGCAGATCCGCGGCGCCAATCTTGCCGCCAACTTCGCCTACGCCAACAGCCTGCTCGCCAAGGTTCGCAGGATTCCCGGCGTTGCCGACGCGCGTATCCAGCAATCGCCGAACAATCCGACCTTCAACATCGACGTCGATCGCACCCGCGCGCAATATGTCGGCCTGACCGAGCGCGACGTCACCAACAGCCTCGTGGTCAATCTCGCCGGCTCCTCGCAGGTCGCGCCGACCTACTACCTCAACCCTGACAACGGCGTGTCCTATTCGATCGTGATGCAGACGCCGCAATACCAGATCGATTCGCTCAGCGCGCTGCAGACGCTGCCGATTACCGCCGCCGGCAATTCGCAGTCGCCGATCCTCGGCGGCATCGCCGACATCAAGCGCTCGACCTCGAGCGCGGTGGTCTCGCAATACGACATCCAGTCGATGGTGCAGATCTTCGCGACGACCTCGGGCCGCGATCTCGGCGCGGTCGCCGCCGATATCCGCCAGGTGATCGCCGACACCGCCAAGGAGGTGCCGAAGGGCTCCTCCGTGGTGCTGCTCGGCCAGGTGCAGACCATGAACGGCGCCTTCACCGGCCTCTTGTTCGGCCTGCTCGGTGCCGTCGTGCTGATCTACTTCCTGATCGTGGTGAACTTCCAGTCCTGGTCCGATCCGTTCGTGATCATCACGGCGCTGCCGGCCGCGCTCGCCGGCATCGTCTGGATGCTGTTCACGACCGGGACCACGCTGTCGGTTCCCGCGCTCACCGGCGCCATCATGTGCATGGGCGTTGCCACCGCCAACAGCGTGCTCGTGATCTCCTTCGCCCGCGAACGCTATGCCGAGCTCGGCGATCCCATCGCGGCGGCGCTCGAAGCCGGCTTCGTCCGGTTCCGCCCCGTCCTGATGACTGCGCTCGCCATGATCATCGGCATGGCGCCGATGGCGCTGGGGCTGGGCGAGGGCGGCGAGCAGAATGCGCCACTTGGCCGCGCCGTGATCGGCGGCCTGATCTTTGCAACCTTCGCCACGCTGGTATTTGTTCCCGTGGTGTTCAGCATGGTACACAAGAAACAAGGCGCCAAAGCCGCCGCCTCATTGGAGACCCTGCATGTCGCCCACTGAACCCCGCTCGCCGGTGTCGCACCGGAAACTGGGCATCTTCGGCGTGGTGGCGCTGATCGCGGCCGGTCTCGTCGTCGGCACCGGCATCCGCGCCCGCGAGGAGCAGGGCTCCAAGCTGAAGGAGTGGACCGACGATCAGGCCGTTCCGAGCGTCGCGGTGACGCAGCCGAGCGCCAAGGCCCTCAACGCCACCATCGATCTGCCGGGCCGGCTGGAGGCCTATTATCGCGCGCCGATCTTTGCCCGGGTCCCCGGCTATCTCAAGAGCTGGAGCGCCGATATCGGTGCGCGCGTGAAGGCCGGTCAAGCGATCGCCGAGATCGAGGCGCCCGATCTCGACCAGCAACTGCTGCAGGCGAGAGCCGACCTCGCCAGCCAGCAGGCCAGTGCGCGGTTGTCGGAAGCGACCCTCAATCGCCGCAAGACCCTGGTCGCCTCCAACTTCGTCTCCGCGCAGGAGATCGACGAGCGCACCGCCGATCTCTCCAACAAGAACGCGGCAGTTCGCTCGGGCCAGGCCAATGTCGAGCGGCTGGAAGCGCTCGCCGGCTACAAGAAGATCACCGCGCCGTTCGACGGCGTCGTCACCGCGCGCGACACCGATGTTGGCGCGCTGATCAACGCCGGCGGCGGCTCGGGACCTGCGATGTTCGTCGTCTCCGACATCACCAAGCTGCGCGTCTACGTCAACGTGCCCCAGAATTACGTGCCGGCGATCAGGATCGGCGCCAAGGCTACGATCACGCTGCCGGAATACCCGAACCGGAATTTCCAGGCGACGGTTGAGGCCTCGTCGCAGGCGGTCGACGTCGCCTCCGGTACCACGCGCATGCAGCTCGGGCTGGACAATTCCTCAGGCGAGCTGATGCCCGGCGGCTATGCCAGCGTGAAGCTGAACCTGCAGCGCGATTCCGCCCCGCTCAGCATCCCCGCCAGCGCGCTGATCTTCAACAGCAGCGGCCTGCGTGTCGCCACCGTCGGTGCCGACGACAAGGTGCTGTTCAAGCCGGTGACCATCGCCCGCGATCTCGGCCGCGAGATCGAGCTCGCCTCGGGGATTGCCGCGGACGACCGCGTCATCACGGCACCGCCGGACGGTCTCTCGGACGGCGATGCAGTGCGAGTGGTCGGCGCCAAGGGTAAGCCGACAACCGCGTCAGAGAAGCAGGCGCCGAAGGGGTAGGGCAGTCTCGTGCCCCGGACGCAGCGCAGCACGCAGTGATGCGCTGCAGAGCCGGGACCCATCTCTCCTCAAAGTACAGTGTCGCTTTCTGGGTCCCGGCTCTGCGGAGCGGCACTTCGCGCCGCACCGCGTCCGGGACACGAGAGATTACGCCACCCGCCACTCCGGCACGCCATCCGCACTCATCGCGATTTCGCCAATCGAACCCACCGGCGTGCGATCCATATTCAGCAGATGCGCCAGCGTCCCGTCATCGCTCTCCGGAATCCGCGCCAGCGTGCGCCGGTCGTCCGCCGTCCGCAGCATCACCACGCCGTGCTCGACATCGCCGCCGCGGCCGTAGAGCACGGTAAAGCTCTCGACCTTGCCCTTGCCCGAAGCCTCCGTCACGAACTCCGGCACCGCGCGCTTGTTGCGGTCGGCCTCGCCTTGCACGCTGGTGTCCTGCGCCAGCGCCGCGCGCGGCGGGGTCTTCGCCACCACCAGCGCGTGATGCTTGGTGACGAAGCCCCCCTGGCCGTAGAGCAGGCCGAGCCTTGCGCCCTCGCGCATCCGCCGCACCATCGCACAGGCCGCATGCGTCATGTAGGTGTTGAGCGGCGCGCCGAAGAAGGTGAGGCCGCCGGTCACGGTCGGCTGCACGTCGGCGCCGAGGCCCAGCGTACGCCGCGCCATCTTGGGCACGCAGGGGAAGCAGCTGTAGAGCTCGATCGCATCGAACCTTCTGCCGTCGCCGCCGGCAAGGTCCATCACCGCTTTCAATACTGCGTTCTGCGGATGGCTCTCGTAGAACTGATCGCGCAACAGATAGTCGCGCGGCTCTTCCGCCGAGGCGCCGCCGAGTGGATAGACCAGCTTGTCTTCGGGAATGCCGAGCGCCCGCGCCTTGGCAAGGCTGGTTAGCAGCAGCGCGCTGCCCATGTTGACGCTGGGGTTTGCGACCATGAGCTTGTTGTAGGGCCAGGCGATCAGGCGATTGTCCGCCGTCGGTGTCGTGATTTCCTCCGGCGCATAGCGCCGCTTCAGCCAGGCATTGGGATTTCGCGCGGCCGCTTCCGAATAGCGCGACCACAGCGTGCCAGACTCCGCCATCGCCTCGCGCGGCGTCTGGCCCCAATGCGCGGCGGAGGCGGCCTCGTAGAACGGATAGACCGTCACGGGTCGGAATACGCCGAGCTTGACGGCCAGCGGCTTCTGGAACGCCGCGCCGCGCTTGGGCTCCTCGACGTCATGGGCGAACGGCGTCCATGGCAGCTTGACGCCGGCGCGCTCGGCCTTGGTCGCGGTCGATTGCGCCTCGGCGCCGCAGACGGCTGCCACGGTGCGTTCGCCGCGCGCGATGCGCTTGGCGGCTTCGTGGATGTAGCGGATCGGGCTCTCGCCGCCGACCGGACCGTAATAGCAATGGGACGGCGAGACGCCGAGGCGCTGCGCCAACAGTTGCTCCGGATCGCGATAGCGCCAGCTCAGGAAATTGACGACGTCGAGCGACTGCACCTCGCCGAGCAGTTTTGCGCCGGCGTCCGCCTCGGCGCGCCGCAGCGCCTGTTCGAGCAGATCGAGTGGTTCGAGGCCCTCGGTGATCTCCTTGGGGCGGTCGACGATCTCGCCGATGCCGACGATGACGGGGATGCGGTCAGGGGAAACAGTCGCCATTGTTCTTGCTTCTTCACTCTCTCGGACATCTCAGACCTCATCCTTAGGAGCCTGCAAGGCAGGCGTCTCGAAGGATGGGCCGCGGGCTCTCATGGTTCGAGACGGCGCTTGCGCGCCTCCTCACCATGAGGGTCTACATCTACTCCGCCACCAGCGCATTCATGTGCTCGACGGCTTCGGCGAACTCTTCCTTGAACTCCTGCACCACGGCGCCCGCCGATTTCACGCTGTCGATCAGGCCGACGCCCTGGCCGACGAAATAGCTGACGAGATCGCGCGCCCGCGCATTGCCGCTCGCGGCGGCGCGGTCGATCGAGTTGAAGGCATCGCGGCTGATGATGCTCTGCAGCGGCATCGGCAGCGCGCCCGGGCTTTCGGCCGCGCGATCCCAGGCGTCGGTCCAGACCGAGCGCAGCTGCCGCGCCGGCTTGCCGGTGCGGCCCTTGGAGCGCACCGCATCGCGCGAGGACGCCGCGATCATCTTCTCGCGGAAGATCTCCGTGGTCTCGGACTCCACGGTCGCAAGCCACACCGAGCCGGTCCAGGCGCCGGCCGCGCCCATCGCCATGCAGGCCGCCATCTGCCGTCCCGTCATGATGCCGCCGGCGGCGAGCACCGGCACGTCGCGGATCGGCTTGATCGCCTTGATCACCTCCGGCACCAGCACCATGGTCGAGACCTCGCCGCAATGACCGCCGGCCTCGGTGCCCTGCACCACGAGGATGTCGACGCCGGCCGCGACCTGGCGCAGCGCGTGCTCCTTGGCGCCGACGAGGGCTGCGACCGGCACGCCGTGCCTCTTGCCCATCTCGATCATCGCCTTCGGCGGCACGCCCAGCGCATTGGCGATCAGGCGGATCGGATGGTTGAAGGAGACTTCGAGCAGCTCAAGCGCCGTCTTCGCATCGAACGGCTGCGGCTGATCGGCGGCGACCTCCGTGCTCGTCAGTTCGATGCCGTATTTCTTCAGGAGGTCGCGCGTATAGGCGCGATGTTGCTGCGGCACGCGCGCTTCGAGACTCTTCCAGGTGACGTCCTTCTCGCCTGCGGTCGAGATGTTCTCGGGGATCAGCACGTCGATGCCGTAAGGCTTGCCGTCGACGTGGTTGTCGATCCATTTCAGCTCGCGTTCGAGCGTATCGGGCGTGTGCACGGTCGCACCCAACACGCCGAAGCCGCCGGCGCGGCTGACGGCGGCGACGACATCGCGGCAATGGCTGAAGGCGAGCAGCGGGAACTCGATGCCCAGCATGTCGCAGATCGGCGATTTCATGGCTTCCTCCCGGCGGCCTGCGCGCTCACCTCGCTTGGCTCGGAGCGAGGTGACGCTGGCTGATCGATGACATGCCGGATTCGGCAAGGCATCTTGTGTGTAGACGTTGCGCTCTATCCGCAGGCTGCGGCGTCCTAAGTGACGCCGTCATTCCGGGGCTCGCGCAAGCGAGAACCCGGAATCCATGTCTCAGAGAGCATTCCTGGCGGCGCGATGGATTCCGGGCTCGCTCTGCGGGCCCCCGGAATGACGGCAGAGAGGGGTTGCCATGACAAAACGCGGAGCTGCCCGCCCGAAAATGCGTCCGGCGCCCTTGCCATCGGCCAATCCCAGGCTAATTAATGCAGACGCATCTTTCTGCCGGAGCCCCGCCATGACCGACGCCCCCGCCTACGTGCCGCCCAAAGTCTGGACCTGGAACAAGGAGAATGGCGGGCAGTTCGCCAGCATCAATCGCCCGATCGCCGGCCCCACTCACGACAAGGAGCTGCCGGTCGGCAAGCATCCGCTTCAGCTCTATTCGCTGGCCACCCCGAACGGCGTGAAGGTGACGGTGATGCTGGAGGAGCTGCTGGCGCTCGGCCACAAGGGCGCCGAATATGACGCCTGGCTGATCAAGATCGGCAATGGCGACCAGTTCGGCAGCGGCTTCGTCGACATCAACCCGAACTCGAAAATCCCCGCGCTGATGGATCGCTCCGGTCCGGAGCCGATCCGCGTGTTCGAATCCGGCTCGATCCTGTTCTACCTCGCCGAGAAGTTCGGCGCCTTCCTGCCGAAGGACGTCAAGACCCGCACCGAGGCGATGTCCTGGCTGTTCTGGCAGATGGGCAGCGCGCCCTATCTCGGCGGCGGCTTCGGCCATTTCTACGCTTATGCGCCGTTCAAGATCGAATACGCCATCGATCGTTTCGCGATGGAGGTCAAGCGCCAGCTCGACGTGCTCGACCGGCGCCTTGCCGACAACGAATATCTCGCGGGCAAGGACTACACCATCGCCGACATCGCGGTGTGGCCGTGGTACGGCGCGCTCGCCAAGGGGCTGGTCTATGGCGCCGGCGAATTCCTGTCGGTGCAGGACTACAAGAACGTGCAGCGCTGGACCGACCAGATCGCGCAGCGCCCGGCCGTGAAGCGCGGCCGCATGGTCAACCGCGTCTCCGGCGACCCCGCCAGCCAGCTCCACGAACGCCACGACGCCGGCGATTTCGAGACCAAGACGCAGGACAAGGTGGCGCCGGCGACATAGATGCGTAGGGCGGATCAGCCGAAGGCGTAATCCGCCATTATTCGTCCAGTATGCGTTCGGCGGATTACGCCAGCGGACTGCGCTTCGCGCAGCCGCGAGCCAATCCGCCATACGATCAATCCGGCAGCATCTCGCCGGAGCCGCCGAGCTCCGCCGGCAGATCGGCATATTTCGGCAAGCCGTCCCTGACCGACACCATCTTGCTCGCGTAGTTCGCGTGAAGGGTCGGCTGGTGCTGATATCCCCTCGGCAGATTGGCATAGACGTCGATCAGCCGCATCCGCGGGTGCTCGGTCATGACGTGGCCGCCACAGCGCTTGCAGAACTTCCGATAGGAATGCTCGGTCTTGTTGTACGTCCCGAGCTCCGCCTCGCCTTTGATGATGCGCACACTGTCCGATTTCCACAGGCTGAACGCGTTGATCGGCGCGGCCGACCACGCCTGGCAATCGGCGCAATGGCAATAGCCCGAAAACATCGCCTTGCCGGTGACCTCGACCTCGACAGCTCCACAGAAGCAGCCGGCGCGATAGCTCGCCTGCGGCTCAGCGTCCGCATCCCCGCCCTCCGCCAGGAGGTCGTTGTAGCCGGGATCCTTGCGCATGAAATTGCGGATGAAGTCGCACTCGACGGAGAGCTTGCGACCCTGCGCCCGCACCGCATCCAGCGTGGCGCGGCCGAGCTTCGAGCCGATGCCGCGGCCGCCGAGTTCCGGCGGCACCTCGGTGTGCACCAGCGTGATCGCGCCGTCGGTCTTGCGGTAGGTGACGAAGGCGATCGGCCCGTCGACATCGAGCTCGAACCGCTCACGTTCTTCGTTGTCGCGAAAGGCTTCCGGCATCGTCGCGCTCCCGGGTTCGATTATTTGGTCTTCACGCCCTCCGCCGCCGGAAACACCACGCGGTCATCGGTGCGGCAGTAGCGGTCGGCGAACATGCGGCCGATCGGGTGATAGCGGTCCATGTGCACCCGCATCGCCTCGTCGTCCCACAGCTCGTCGCGGATGTGGAAGTGGAGGCCTTCGCCCATGATCAGCTTGCGGTCGTCGTTGACGTCGATCAGCTTCCAGAGCTTGCACTCCATCGCCCAGGGCGTGTCGGCGAGCCGTGGCACGGCGATTGTCGTCGAGGGCGCAAGCTTGAGCCCGAGATAATCGGGCTCGCCGATCTCAGGCGGAAAGTCGCCGCTGCTCTCGTGCATCGCCCGCGCCAGCGGCTCGTCGGCGAGGTTGACGACGAACTCGGAGGTCGCCTGGATGTTGAGGAAGGTGTCCTTGTCCCGGCCATCAGGCTTGCGGTTGGCCGCGAACATGCAGAGCGGCGGGTCCTCGCAGAAGGCGTTGAAGAAGCTGAACGGGGCGGCGTTGACCACCCCGGTCGGCCCGATCGTCGTCACCCAGGCGATCGGCCGCGGCAGGATGAAGGACGTCAGCACCTTGTAGCGCTCGCGTGGCGTCAGCTCGCTGGCGGCGTAGTCCATGGGTGGCTCCGTGGGCAAGGCGTCATTGCCGGGCTTGACCCGGCAATCCATCAATCCTGAAGAAATGCACCCTTCGATGGATGCGCGGGTCAAGCCCGCGCATGACGAGTTGAGATCACGCCATGCTCAGCTCGTGGCGCCCCACCACCATCCAGTGCACCTCGTCCGGACCGTCGGCAAAGCGAAGGTGGCGCACGTCCTGGTACATCTCGGCGAGCGGGGTCCAGTGCGAGATGCCGGTGGCGCCGTGCATCTGGATGGCCTGGTCGATGATCTTGCAGGCGCGCTCGGGCACCATGGCCTTGACCATGGAGACCCAGACCCGGGCTTCCTTGTTGCCGAGCACGTCCATGGCCTTGGCGGCCTTCAGCACCATCAGCCGCATCGCCTCGATCTCGCAGCGCGCCTGCGCGATGATCTGCATGTTGCCGCCGAGATGAGCGATCTTCTTGCCGAAGGCCTCGCGGGTGAGGCCACGCTGCACCATCAGGTCGAGCGCCTTCTCGGCCTTGCCGATGGTGCGCATGCAGTGATGGATGCGGCCGGGTCCAAGGCGGAGCTGCGAGATCTCGAAGCCGCGGCCTTCGCCGAGCAGCATGTTCTCCTTCGGCACGCGCACATTGTTGAAGCGCATGTGCATGTGGCCCCGCGGCGCGTGGTCCTGGCCGAACACGTACATGGGCCCGAGCACCTCGACGCCGGGCGTGTCGCGCGGCACCAGGATCTGCGACTGCTGCTTGCTCGGCGCCGCGTCCGGATTGGTCTTCACCATCACGATCAGGATCTTGCAGCGGGGATCGCCGACGCCGGAGATGTAATACTTCTCGCCGTTGATGACCCATTCGTCGCCGACCAGCTTCGCCGTGGTCGAGATGTTCTTGGCGTCGGAGGAGGCGACGTTCGGCTCGGTCATGACATAGGCGGAGCGGATCTCGCCGTTGAGCAGTGGCTTCAGCCACTTCTCCTTCTGCTCCTTGGTGCCGACCCGCTCCAGCACCTCCATGTTGCCGGTATCGGGCGCCGAGCAGTTCATGGTCTCTGATGCCAGCGGGCTCTTGCCGAGCTCGGATGCGATATAGGCATAATCGAGATTCTTCAGGCCCTGGCCGGTCTCGTCATCGGGCAGGAAGAAGTTCCAGAGGCCTTCCTGCTTGGCCTTGTTCTTGGCCTTCTCCAGCACCTCGAGCTGCTTCGGCGTGAAGCTCCAGCGATCCTCCTTGCCTTCGCCGGCCTTGGCGAACTCGATCGACATCGGCTCGACGGTGTCGCGGATGAACTTCTTGACGTGGTCGTAGAGCGGCCGGACCTGGTCCGACATGCGGAGGTCGTTGAGCTCGTCGCCGGGGTTGAGGGTGTAGTTGGTGGTGCGGGGAATGTAGGTGTGTTTTGTCATTGTTCCTCCCGGGACGCTTGAGATCGTTCTGGCGGCAGAATAGTGCCGGCCCGGCCAAAGTGCGAGCGCGCATTTTCACGCGCAGCCATGCCACGCGATGGAATATCACGTGGCGTTTGAAACGTTGTTTGAATGGGGGGCGAGAAATCTTCCCAGTGTCGTCCCGGACAAGCGCGCCACAAGCGCGCGCAGATCCAGGACCCATAACCACAGGAAAAGTTTGGCGAAGACTCGGAGTGACCAACTCGCTCCATAACCGCTCCCTGGGGTTATGGGTCCCCGCTCCCGTGCGCAATTGCGCACCAGACGGGGACGACACCGGCTCTGCGGCTAGCTTAGTTCGGCATCCGATGCATCGCGCAGATCTTGTTGCCGTCGAGATCGCGCAAATAGGCGAGATAGAGTTTGCCGCCCGGACCCTGACGAACTCCCGGCGGATCCTCGATCGATTTTGCGCCGGCGGCGACACCAGCCGCATGCCAGGCATCGACCTGCTCCGGTGAATTGGCCGCAAAGCCGATCGTGCCGCCATTGGCGCAGGTCGCCGGCTCGCCGTTGATCGGCTTCGACACCGAGAACACGCCGGTCTTGGTGATGTAGAAGATCCGATGGCCGTCGACCCTGGCTGGCCGCACCTCGAGCGTGCTCAGCAGATTGTCGTAGAACGCCTTGGCCTTGTCGAGATCGTTGGTGCCGATCATGATATGCGAGAACATTTGCCCATTCCCCTCAGAGTGTGTAGCCCGGATGGAGCGCAGCGAAATCCGGGTCTTGCTTGCTTTTTGCGGTCCCGGATTAGGCTGCGCTCCATCCGGGCTACGAACTAAAACGCCGTATAGCCGCCGTCGATCACGAACGTATCGGCCGTATGATACGACGACGCCTTGCTCATCAGATACACGGCGATGCCGCCGAAATCGCTGGCCTCGCCGAAGCGGCGCATCGGAATGCGCGGCATCACGTTGCCGACGAATTTCTCGTTGGCCATCAGGCCCGACGTCATGTCGCTCTTGATCCAGCCGGGCAGGATCGCGTTGGCGGTGACGCCGTGGCGGGCGAGCTCGACGCCGAGCGCGCGCACCAGCGCGTTGATCGCGGCCTTGGTCGCGGCATAGTGCTCGTTGCGCGCGGTGCCGAAGATCGAGGCGAGGCTGGAGGTCGCCACCAGCCGCCCGAAGGGGTCGCCGGCATTGGCGCGCTCGGTCATGTGCTTGGCCGCCGCCTGGAACGCATGGAACACGCCGTCGAGATTGGTCGCGAACATCGTGCGCCATTCCTCCTCGGTGCGCTCGATGAAGGACCTGCGGCCGCCGCCGCCGATGCCTGCATTGGCGAAGCAGCCGTCGACCCGGCCGAACACATCGAGCGTCGCCTTCATCGCGGCGTTGACGGAGGCCGGATCGGTGACGTCGCAGACGCGGGCGTCGACCTTGCCCGGCAGCCCCGCCATGCTCGCGGCGGCGGCCTTGTTCTTGTCGGCGTTGCGGCCCCAGATCGAGACGCTGCAGCCCTGGCCCGCGAGCGCCTGCGCGATGCCGAGACCGATGCCGCCATTGCCGCCGGTGATCACGGCGACGCGGCCGGAGAGGTCGAAAAGGTTCATGGCGCGTTTCCTGTTTTTGCGAGGAATCCTGGCATGCGGCCCATCAGCCGCTGCGCGCAAGATTGCTTGCTATGCTCTGATCACCATGGACAAGACCGCTCCAAAAATCAAATATGCGCCCCGGCAAAACGAATTCCGGTCTGCGAAACTGGCGCAGGCTGCAACTGACGAGGAAGCCATGCAGTTCAAACACGTCACGCTCGATTTCGATGGCTCGGTCGCAATCCTCAAGCTCGACCATCAGGAGGTGATGAACGCGGTGTCCGTCGATATGCTGGGCGGCCTCGCCGAGGCGCTCGATGCGATCGAGGAGAAGAAGGACGAGGTGCGCTGCGTCGTGCTGACCGGCGCCGGCCGCGCCTTCTGCACCGGCGCCAATCTGCAAGGGCGCAACAACCAGTCGAAGAAGACCAAAGCCGGGCTGACGCTGGAGACCGGTTTTCACCCCTTCCTGCGCCGCATTCGCAATCTGCACTGCCCCATCATCACCGCGGTCAACGGCCCGGCCGCCGGCGCCGGCATGAGCTTCGCGCTGCTCGGCGACATGATTTTATGCGCGCGGTCCTCTTACTTTCTTCAGGCCTTCCGTCGCATCGGTCTCGTGCCGGATTGCGGCTCGACCTGGCTCTTGCCGCGCCTCATCGGCCGCGCGCGCTCGATCGAATTGTCGCTGATGGGCGAGCGGCTGCCGGCCGAGAAGGCGCTGGAATGGGGCCTCGTCAACCGCGTTTATGACGACGCCGTGCTGATGGAGGAGGCGATGAAGCTCGCGCGCGATCTCGCCAGCGGCCCGACGGTGGCGCTGTCGCTGATCCGCAAGCTCTACTGGGACAGCCCCGAAAACTCCTTCGAGGATCAGCTCAACCTCGAATTCCAGTGCCAGCTTCGCGCCGGCGACACCCAGGATTTCCGCGAGGGCGTCGGTGCGTTCCTGGAGAAGCGCCCGGCGCAGTTCAAGGGCAAATGATCGAGGCTGAGCTTTCCCGCAGCGTTCAGCGCTGGTGCAAGGGCGCGACCGGCGCGACCTCTGCGGCAAAATTGTCGGGCGGCGCCAGTCAGGAGACCTGGCGCTTCGACATCGTGCATCCCGATGGCGTCATCGGCGCGATCCTGCGGCGTTCGCCGAAGGGCTATGGCGCGGCGCCGACGCGCGCGGCGGGTCTTGCCGCCGAAGCGCAGCTGATGCAGCTCGCTTTCGAGGCCGGCGTGCCGTCGCCGCGCGTGCTGCATGTGCTCGTTCCCGAGGACGACCTCGGCACCGGCTTCATCATGCAGCGGATCGAGGGCGAGACCATCGCGCGCAAGATCCTTCGCGATGACGAATATGCGGCGGCGCGTCCGCTGCTTGCGCGGCAGATCGGCGGCATTCTTGCTGGCCTGCACCGGTTGCCAAAGGACAAGTTGCCCGAGCTGCGCAGCCGCGGTGCGACGCAGGAGATCTCCGAGTTCGAACGCGATTATCGCAGCCTGAACTGGCCGAAGCCGGTGTTCGAGCTGGCGCTGCGCTGGCTTCGGGATCACGATCCCGGCCCGTCGGCCGAGACCACGCTGGTGCACGGCGATTTCCGCAACGGCAATCTCATCATCGGTGCGGATGGCGTCCGCGCCGTGCTGGACTGGGAGCTCGCCCATCTCGGTGACCCCATGGAGGATCTCGGTTGGGTCTGCGTCAATTCATGGCGCTTCGGCGAGATCGACAAGCCCGTCGGTGGTTTTGGTACACGCGAGGAGCTGTTCGCGGGTTACGAGGCGGCCGGCCGCATGGTGGATCCTACGCGCGTAAAATTCTGGGAAGTGATGGGCACGCTGCGCTGGGGCATCATGTGCGGCGGCATGATGCAGCGGTTCCGCGAGGGCCCCGACCATTCCATGGAGCGCGCCATGATCGGCCGTCGCGCCAGCGAGACCGAGATCGATCTGTTGCGGCTGCTGGCGCCGCGCGGGAGCTGACACATGCAGGACGAGCCGAGCCCGATCGAGCTGACCAAATCGGTCGCCGATTTCCTCCGCAACGACATCACCCCGCTGATCTCCGGTCATCAGGCCTTCAAGCTCCGCGTCGCCATCAACATCCTCGACCTCGTCACGCGGCAGCTGACGCGGGAGGAGGACAGCGATGCCGCGGAAGTCGGACGACTGCGCGCCTTGCTCGGCATCGACGGCTCGGTGACCGAGCTGAACCGGGTGCTGGCCGACCGCATCGCGAAGGGGGAGCTCGATCTCGCAACGCTCGGACTTGCCGACCACCTCTGGGCGACCACGATGGACAAGCTCGCCGTCGATCAGCCGAACTACGCGTCGTACAAAAGGGAGCTTGGGCGGGGCGGGTAGGTCTGTCCACCGTCATTCCGGGGCGTCGCGGAGCGACGAACCCGGAATCCATTCATCCACGCGTTCTGCCGCCCGATGGATTCCGGGCTCGCGCCTAAGAAGGCGCGCCCCGGAATGACGGCGGTGAGAGCGGCGCCCTACTTCCCCACCCATTTCGGCGGTCGCTTCTCCGAGAACGCCTTCGGCCCTTCGATGTAGTCCTGCGAGGCCACCATCGCCTGCACGGCCGGATAGTCGCGTTGCTCCGCGATGGCCTGCTCCAGCGAAACCCCGAGCCCCTTCTGGATCGCCTGTTTGGAGGCGCGGATCGACATCGGCGAGTTCTTGGCGATCGTCTCCGCCCAGCGCAGCGCGCCCGCGAGCGCCTCGCCCTGCGGCACCACCTCGTTGACGAAGCCGAGCTCGAGACCTTCCTTGGCGCTAACGTGGCGTGCGGTGAGGATCATGCCCATGGCGCGCTTCAGCCCGATCTGCCGGGGCAGGCGGTGCAGGCCGCCGGCCAGCGCGGCTAGTCCAACGCGCGGCTCGGGCAGGGCGAAGGTCGCATTCTCCGCGGCGATGATGAGATCGCAGGCCAGCGCGATCTCGAAGCCGCCGCCCATGGCGACGCCGTTCACGGCGGCGATGATCGGCTTGTCGCAGTCGAAACGCGAGGTGAGGCCGGCGAAGCCGCCCTTGTCCCAGCCGCGCTTTCCCCCCGCGGCCTGCCACTTCAGGTCGTTGCCGGCGCAGAACGCTTTGTCGCCGGCGCCCGTGACGACAGCGATCCACTGCTCGGGGTCTCCGGAGAAATCATCGAACACCTTCTGCAGTTCGAAATGCGCATCGGTGTGCAGCGCGTTGTAGACTTCGGGCCGCGACAGCGTGACGATCGTGATCGGCCCCTTGCGTTCCACCTTTGAGAATTTCAGCTCCATCGCGCGGCTCCCGGATTTTCTTTCGAAGGAATATTGGCGCCATACTATCGTGCGGGTACGCCTGAGCACCACCGAATTGCGCAAAGCGCCTTGCGCCTTCGGCACGCCTTCGCTCGCTTGACTTGGGCGCGCTCTTCTCACCTTAATCGTGCGAAGCAAAAACGCGCCTAGCGCCTTAACGCAAAACGATAAAATCACTCCGGGAGAGAACCCCTTGGATTTCTCATTGCCTGCCGATCTCGTCGCCTATCTCGCAGAGCTCGACCGTTTCATCGCGCGCGAGATCAAGCCGTTGGAGGAAGCCGACGACAACATCCGCTTCTTCGATCATCGCCGCGAATGGGCACGCACCGACTTCGAGAATGGTGGCCTGCCGCGGCACGAATGGGAGGCGCTGCTGCGCAAGGCCAAGGACCTCGCCGACGCCGCCGGGCATCTGCGCTTTCCGGTGTCGAAGCAGTATGGCGGCAAGGACGGATCCAATCTCTGGATGGCCGTGATCCGCGAGCATTTTGCCGCGAAGGGCCTCGGCCTGCACAACGACCTCCAGAACGAGCATTCCATCGTCGGCAATTTCCCCGTCGTCACCATGCTCGACCGTTACGGCCGCGACGACCAGAAGGCGATGATCGACGGCTCGATCAAGGGCAAGTACCGCATCACCTTTGGTTTGACGGAGCCGCTTCACGGCTCCGACGCCACGCACATGGAGACGCGCGCGGTGCCCGCGACCCGCGACAACGTCAAGGGCTGGATCATCAACGGCGAGAAGATGTGGACCACCGGCATGCACGTCGCCACGCATTGCGCGCTGTTCGCGCGCACCTCCGGCAACGACGGCGATGCCCGCGGCATCACCTGCTTCCTGGTGCCGGCCAAGAGCCACGGCGTCAAGATTGAAGAGTACATGTGGACCTTCAACATGCCGACCGACCATCCGCGCGTCAGCTTCACGGATGTCTTCGTGCCGGAAGATGCGCTGTTCGGCGAAGTCGGCCGCGGCCTGTCGCTGGCGCAATGTTTCGTCCATCAGAACCGCATTCGCCAGGCCGCGAGCTCGCTCGGTGCCGCGGTCTACTGCATCAATGAGAGTGTGAAATATGCGCGCGAGCGAAAGCCGTTCGGCAAGGCGCTGGCGGAGAACCAGGCGATCCAGTTCCCGCTGGTCGAGCTTGCCACGCAAGCCGAGATGCTGCGCCTCTTGATCCGCAAGACGGCCTGGGAGATGGACCAGCTCACCGAGGAGCAGATCGAGCGCACGCTCTCCGACCGCGTCTCCATGTGCAACTACTGGGCAAACCGCCTCTGCTGCGAATCCGCCGACCGCGCCATGCAGGTCCATGGCGGCATGGGCTACTCACGCCACAAGCCGTTCGAGCACATCTACCGCCACCACCGCCGCTATCGCATCACCGAAGGCAGCGAGGAGATCCAGATGCGGAAGGTGGCGGGATTCCTGTTCGGCTATATGGGACCCGGGAAGCATTAACGGCTTGCACCGGTTTGGTAGGGGGGCAAAGGCGCTCTCGCGCCGTGCCCACGTCTTTCCGTCCGCGTGGGCACGGCGCGCGAAGGGCGCGCCTTTGCCCATCCTACGGCACCGTTGGTCAATTCACCCGCCGGTCCTTCCCCGCCCAGTGCGGCTCACGCAACTGCCGCCGCAGGATCTTGCCCGACGGGTTCCGCGGCAGCGCCGCCAAGAACTCCACGCTCTTCGGCGTCTTGAAGCCGGCGATGCGCGTCCGGGTGAAGTTGATGATGTCGGTGGCGCTCGCCTCCTTGCCCGGCTTCATCACCACGACCGCTTTCACGGCCTCGCCCCACTTCTCGTCGGGCACGCCGATCACGGCGGCCTCGGCGACGTCGGGGTGATCGCACAGCGCGCTCTCGACCTCGGCGGGGTAGATGTTCTCGCCGCCGGAGATGATCATGTCCTTGATGCGGTCGTGGATGTAGAGGTAGCCGTCCTCGTCCATGTAGCCGGCATCGCCGGTGCGCAGCCAGCCGTCGGCGCGTAGCGTCGCGGCGGTCGCCTCCGGCAAATTCCAGTAGCCCGCCATGTTCGAGCCCGAGCGCGTCGCGATCTCGCCGACCTCGCGCGGCGGCAGCGGCTTGCCATCCGCATCCAGAATCGCGATCTCGACGCCCGGCAGCGCCTTGCCGGCCGAGCGCATCCGCTCGAGGCCCTCGACGTGGTCCTCAGGCGGCAGTGCGACGATGGTGCCGGTCGTCTCGGTCATGCCGTACATCTGCACGAAGCCGCATTTGAAGACCTCGATGCATTCCTTCAGCAGCGCCGCCGGGATAGGGGAGGCGCCGTAGAGCATGTATTTCAATCGTGAGAAGTCGACCGTCTTCGCGCGCGGCTGCCGCACCACGAACTGCATCGCCGCCGGCACCATGAACAGTTTCGTGATGCCCGACTGCTCGAAGAAATCCAAAACCTTGGTCGGGTCGAATTCGCGCGCGATCACGCCGCGGGCGCCGTGATAGAGCCCCATCACGCCCCAGCCGGAGCCGCCGATGTGGAAGATCGGCATCGCCACCAGCGAGACGTCGTCGGTCGACCACCGGTTCCACTCCGGCTTGTCCTCGGCATTGCCGGTCTGCACCAGGTTGAGGAAGTTCGCGTGGCTCAGCATCGCGCCCTTCGGCTTGCCCGTGGTGCCCGACGTGTAAAGCTGGATCGCGATGTCTTTCGTGTCGATCGGCACCTTGGGATCGTCGCCGCTCTGCGCATCGCGCCACGCCGTGAAATCCGGCCATTCCGGCGCGCCGCCCTCGGTGGTGATGACGGTGCGCACGCTCGGGATCTGGTCCTTGATCTGCTTGACCAGCGTGATGAACTCCGGCCCGACGAACAGCACCGGCGCCTTGCAATCGCCCACGATGAAGGCAACCTCGGGCCCGGCGAGCCGCCAGTTCACCGGCGCCATCACGACCCCGGCCTTCATCGCGCCCATCAGCAGCTCGAAATAGACGTCGCTGTTCTTGCCGAGATAGGCGATGCGGTCGCCCTTCTTCACGCCCATCGCGATGAGTGCGTTCGCGACCTTGTTGGTCTTGACGTCGAACTCGGCAAAGGAGGTCGCGCGGCCCTCGAATTCATAAGCGACGGCATTGCCGCGGCTCTTGGCGCGCTCGCGCACCATGTCGGCGAGGTTTGCCAATGGCTGTGTGGACATGTTTCTCCCGTGGCGGTGTTGTTCTTATGCCGGGGAGTGTGGCGACATCCGTGGATGAAGACAAGATGGCAGCCCCGCTGTCGTCCGGACAAGCGAAATCTCGTGTCCCGGACGCGCTGCAGCGCCCTTGCGCTGCTGCGCAGAGCCGGCAACTGTTATGTTGACGGTGCGACCTTATAGATTTTTCGGTCGCGCAGCATAGCGTTGAGGATGGTC
>NZ_LFJB01000111.1:0-24470 GCF_006658625.1 Bradyrhizobium sp. UNPF46 | reverse complement strand
TGGACAGGCGGCGCCACCAGCTCAGCTTGGGGGGATCTGACGTGGTATCGTTCATGGCGGGGGTGTGTTAGCCGTTCCCGCCCCTAAACGAAAGTCTTGACCGAAAGTCCTGCAATTGCTCGATGTTCCCCAATTGACCGCCGAGGAGATCCAGGCGCGCGTGCTCCACCGCGACGGGCTGATGCTGATCATCGACAAGCCGGCCGGCCTGCCGGTGCATCGCGGCCCCAAGGGCGGCGCCAATCTGGAGGACTCCTTCGACGCGCTCCGGTTCGGCCTGCCGCGGCCGCCTGTGCTGGCCCACCGGCTGGACAAGGACACTTCCGGATGCCTCGTGCTCGGCCGTCATCGCAAGGCGACCGCCTCGCTCGGCCTCCTGTTCAAGCACGGCAAGATCGGCAAGACCTACTGGACCGTGGTCGAGGGCGGGCCTGCCGAGGACGAAGGCACCATCGACATGCCGCTGGGACGGCTCAATGCCGAGCGCGGCTGGTGGCAGAAGCCGGACCCGGAAGGCCAGAAGGCGATCACGAATTGGAAGGTGATGGGCCGCGGCGACGGCTTCACCTGGCTTGCCATGGAACCCGTGACCGGGCGGACCCATCAACTACGGGTGCATTCCTCGGCGAGCGGCTGGCCGATCTTCGGCGATAACATTTACGGCAACGGCCCGCGCTTCGGCGAGCCGAAGCTGCATTTGCATTCCCGCGAGATCGTGGTGCCGATCTCCCGGAACAAGGAGCCGGTCCGCGTCGTGGCGCCGGCCCCGGTGCATATGCATGAGAAGCTGCGCGCCTGCGGGTGGAATGGGGAGTAGCGGCTGTGTTGCTTAACCTCTCCCGCAAGCTTGCGGGAGAGGTTAAGCCGAAGGCGCGGGTGAGGGTTCTGTCCTCTGGGGGATTGTCCCGTTGCGGAGACACCCTCTCCCCAGCCCGTCCCCGCAAGCGGGGGAGAGAGCGCACCGACGCCGCGGCGCTCTCCGGCCCATGGTTTACGAAACGTTCAGTGCTCGTCCGTAATGATAGCGGTTGCTTAGAACAAGCTTCTGTAACAGCTCAGGACGAGCAACGCGTCATGTCCACGGCCGGGCTATCGATCATCGACGAGGTCGAATCCGCGATTCGCACCGGCTCGCCGGAAAAGGGCCTGGCAACCGCCCGACGCGTCACCGACCTGTTCCTCTCCTCCGCCGGCAGCTTCGACGACGAGCAGATCGCGCTGTTCGACGACGTGCTCGATCGCCTGATCGGCACCATCGAGCTGCGCGCGCTTGCCGACATGGGCGCCCGCATCGCGCTCGCCGAGATCAGCGCGCAACTGGCGCCGGTCGCGCAGGCGCCGCCCTCCGTGATCCGCCGCCTCGCCAGCAACGACGAGATCCGCATCGCCGGTCCCGTGCTGCAGGAATCCGCCCGCCTCGACGACGGCGAGCTGGTCAAGATCGCCTCAGCCAAGGGCGAGCCGCATCTGCTCGCGATCGCCGGCCGCTGGTGGCTGAAGGAGATCGTCACCGACGCTTTGCTGGCACGCCGCTATCCCAGCGTCAGCCGCAGGCTTGCCGCCAATCCCGGCGCGCGCGTCTCCGGAAACGGATTTTCCGTCATGGTCGCCCAGGCGGAGGCGGATCCCGAACTCGCCGTCAGCGTCGGCGTCCGCGTCGACCTGCCGTCGGAGCTGCGCCGCCGATTGCTGCGCTCGGCGACCGATGCCGTGCGCGCCCGCCTGTTGTCGCGCGCGCCGCCGCATCTGTTCGAGGAAATTCAGAGCGCGATCGCCGCCGTCACCGTCGGTGTCGACCGCGAGATGTCGGGCGTCCGCGATTTCGAGGGCGCCAAGCGCGCCATCGCCGGCCTCAAGGCCACCGGCCAGCTCAACGAAGCGACGCTATCAGGCTTTGCCAAGCAGCGGCGCTATGAAGAGACTGCCGCGGCCCTGGCGGCCCTGTCCGGTTCCACCGTCGAGGTGATTCGGCCGCTGATGCAGAGCCTTCGCGAGGACGGTCTCCTGGTGCCGTGCAAGGCGGCGCAGCTCAGCTGGGAAACGACGGCCGCCGTGCTCGAATGCCGCTTTGCGACCGGCGCGATGAAGCCGGCGGACCTCGCAAGAGCGCAGGGGCATTTCGCGCGGATGACGCCGGATGATGCAAAGCGCACGCTGCGGTTCTGGCAGGTGCGGGCGTCGTAGGCGCGCGTTCTGGGGCAAGGCGTCTCCACACCCTCGGTGTCGACCCTGCGCACGCAGGGACGACATCGGGGATGCAATGCGCCGCAACTTCGAGACCGACTATGTGGTCAGCCGCTCGCCATCGCTGCCGGCAATCACCCGCGGCACCACGCTCCCCACGCGCTCGCCCGCAATCGCCACCGGCAGATAGTGCTCCGTGCGCCCCTGACCCTCGCTCTCGATCAGCACATCGCGTGTCGCACCGACCTCGGCTTGCAGCCGTTGCCGCAGCGCCGACTCGCCTGCTGCTCGCAGCCGCTTCGCGCGCTCCTTGATCAGCGCTCCCGCCACTTGCGGCATCCTTGCAGCCGGCGTACCGGGGCGCGGCGAATAGGGGAAGACGTGCAGGAATGTCAGGCCGCATTCTTCGACGAGATCGAGCGAGCGTGAGAACATCTCCTCGCTCTCGGTCGGGAAGCCCGCGATGATGTCGGCACCGAAGACGACATCGGGACGCAGCCGGCGCAGCTGGTCGCAGAAGGCGATCGCATCGCTTCGCGAATGCCGCCGCTTCATGCGCTTCAAGATCATGTCGTCGCCGGATTGCAGCGACAGGTGCAGATGCGGCATCAGCCGCGCATCGCCGGCGATGGCGTCGAGCAGATCGTCATCCGCCTCGATCGAATCGATCGACGAGATACGCAGGCGCTTCAGCTCCGGCACGTGCCGCAAAATCTGCTTCGTCAGCATGCCGAGCTTTGGCGTGCCCGGCAGGTCCGCGCCGTAGCTGGTGAGGTCGACGCCGGTCAGCACGATCTCGGCATGGCCGCGTTCGGCCAGGTTGCGCACCTGCTCGACCACCGCGCCCATCGGCACCGAGCGTGAATTGCCCCGGCCATAGGGGATGATGCAGAAGGTGCAGCGATGGTCGCAGCCGTTCTGCACCTGAACGAACACGCGCGGCAGGCCGCGCGCATAGCCGTCGACGAGATGCGGCGCCATCTCCCTGATAGCCATGATGTCGCTGACGGCGATCTTCTCGCTGGCGCCGAGATCGAAGGCATCGCGAGCCTCGCGCCAAGCTTCGCCGCGCATCTTGTCGTCATTGCCGACGACGCGATCGACCTCGGCCATGTCGGCGAACATGCCGCTTTGCGTTTGTGCCGCGCAGCCGGTGACGACGATGCGCGCCGAGGGGCGCTCGCGCTTCAACTTGCGGATCGATTGCCGCGCCTGCGCCACCGCCTCGTTGGTGACGGCGCAACTGTTGATGACGATGGTGTCTTCGAGCCCCGCAGCTTCGGCTTTGCTGCGGATCACCTCGGCCTCAAAGGCATTGAGGCGGCAGCCGAAAGTGACGATGTCGACGGCCATCAGGCCGCGGGCGCGAATAGCGCCGGATCGAATCTGCCCTCATATTCGAAGGTCGCCGTGCCCGTCATCAGCACATGGTCGTCGCGCTCGCGCCATTCGATGCCGAGCTTGCCGCCGGGCAGCGTGATCTCCACGCTGCGCTCGGCCCGCTTCAGCCGCGCGGCGGCGACCGCCGTGGCGCAGGCAGCCGAGCCGCAAGCCTTGGTCAGGCCGGCACCGCGCTCCCAGGTGCGGATGGTGATGTGCTTGTCATCGACGATATGGGCGAGCGTGATGTTGGCGCGCTCCGGGAAGATCGGATGGTTTTCGAGCAAGGGGCCGAAACGCTCGAGGTCGTAGGCGTTGACATCGTCGACCCAGAAGATCGCATGCGGATTGCCCATGCTGACCACGGAGGGCGAATGCAGGATCGGATTGTCGATCGGGCCGATCTGCAATTCGATGTAGCGGGTGTCGCGGAACTCTTCCGCCAGCGGAATATCCTGCCAGCCGAACTTCGGCACGCCCATGTCGACGGTGTAGAGATCGGGCGCCGGACCCTGCCAGGCATTGAGCAGGCCGGCCGCGGTCTCGAACGTCGCATTGGTCTGCCCGTTCGTCTCGAAGATGCGCCGCACCACGCAGCGCATGCCGTTGCCGCAGGCGCCGGCTTCCGAGCCGTCATTGTTGTAGATGCTGATGAAGGCCTCGGTGCCGTCGAGCCGCGGCCTCGAGAGCACCATGAGCTGGTCGTAGGCCACGCCGCCATTCGCCGACGCCACCGCGCGGGCGTCGTCCGGCGTCACCTTTGCCGTGGAATCGCGCATGTCGACAACGACGATCTCGTTGCCGATGCCGTTCATCTTGGCAAATGCGTGGTTGGCCAGCGCGCTCATGAAAATTCCCGAATTTCGCCTGTGTTATATGGCGATCCTTGCCGGCTTGGCCAGTGTTTTGCCGCCGGGCGCCAGCAAGCCCGCCAAGGGGCCTGCCATGACGCATCTGTCATGGGACGAATTTGGCGCCCGCGTGTTAGAACGGCGAAAGTTGGCGCGAAGCGGGATGCGCAGCCGGGCGCAAAGCGGATTGGCCTTGGTGGTTCAGGCCTTGGTGACTTAAGGCCTTGGGGAGAATAAAATAAAATGTTCAGGTTTCGTCGTCTCGCTCTGGCCGCGCTGATCCCGGCAGCGGCCTTGTCGCTCGGTCTGCCCGCGGTTCTGGCGCAAACGCCGAGCCCGGCGCCGGCCGCCTCGGCGAGTCCCTCACCCGCCCCGTCGGCCTCCCCCTCCCCGGCGGCGAGTGCCTCGCCCGCGCCTGCGGCAACGCCCTCACCCGCGCCATCGCCCGCGGCCAGCGCTTCGCCGGCCCCGACGACGTCGCCCTCGCCCGCCGCCAGTGCCTCACCCAGCCCGACGGCCCCGCCGCCGGCCGCCGCCGCGACCCCTGCCCCGGTGCAGACCGCCGATCCGTTCGGCCTGGAAACCACGCTCGAGGCCAGGAAGGTCGTGATGGTCAAGGGCACCGCGAACTGGGACTCGGCCTTCGACACGCTGATCGACGCCTTCAAGGCGCTGAACACGCTCCTGGACAAGCAGGGCATCAAGCACGCCGGCAATGCGATGATCGTCTACACCTCGACGGACGATACCGGCTTCACCTTCCTTGCCGAGATCCCGGTCGAGCAGGACCCGAAGAACCTGTCCAAGGACATGAGCATCGGCAAATCGCCGGAAGGCAAGGTGCTGAAATTCGTCCATCGCGGCTCCTATGACAACATGGACAACACCTACGAGGCGATCACCAACCACCTCGACGACAAGAGGCTGGAAGCCAAGGACACCTTCATCGAGGAGTACCTCACCGATCCCCTGAAGACCGCTGAGGACAAGCTCGTGATCAATGTTTTCGTGCCGCTGAAGTGAGACTGATGAAAAAGCCTGCCGTACTTGCTGCTCCCTTTGCCGCCGTTCTTGCCGCCACGCTGCCGGCAACCTCGGCAATCGCCGACGATGTCGTCACCGCCATTGCGGTGAGCGGCGAAGCCACGATGTCCGCAACGCCCGATCTCGCCCATATCGATGCCGGCGTCGCCAGCGACGCCAAGTCGGCGAAGGAAGCCTCCGATGCCAACAACGCCGCGATGGGCAAGATACTGCTGGCGCTGAAGGGCGCCGGCATTCCCGAGAAGGATTACCAGACCTCCCGGCTGTCGCTGCAGCCGCAATACGGCCAGAACAAATCCACCGGCGCATCCCCGGTGGTCGGTTTCCGCGCCTCCAATCGCGTCACCGTGAAGATCCGCGACGTGACCAAGGTGGCCAGCGTCATCGACACGCTGGTCAGCGCCGGCGCCAATGATATCGGCAACATCTCCTTCGAGGTGACGCAGGCCTCGAAGCTGCTCGACGATGCGCGCGAGCGGGCGGTGGCCGACGCGCGCCGCAAGGCCGAGATCTACGCCAAGGCCACCGGTGTGACGCTCGGCGCGCCGCTCAGCGTGTCCGAGGGCGGCGCCCCGGTGCCGCTGTTCAAGACGCTGAGAGCGGGAGCGCCGATGGCCGCGCCGGCTGCGGTCGCACCGGGCGAGGAAACGCTGTCGGTGACGGTGAATGTGAGCTGGGCGATCAAGCAGGGGCAGTAAGCCGTAAGAGGCACAGCGTGTGCGGCAACCACAGCTGTCGTCCCGGACAAGCGCGCCCAAGCGCGCGTAGATCCGGGACCCATTACCACATAAAGTGGTGATCGCTCGACGTCAGCAGCTCCGAGTCGTCGTCAAACTCCTCCCTGTGGGTATGGGTCCCGGATCTGCGCTCCGCTTCGCTGCGCTTGTCCGGGACGACGAGCTGTGTGTGTGGCGAGCGCGGAGCTAAATCTCCACCACCTGCCCGATCAGTCGTTCGCGCCGATATCTGTCAGAAGGAAACCCGTCGGCGTCTTGGTAAAGACGAAGATGAGCTCGCCGCAGAAGACGAAGTAATTCTCGTTCTTCTCCTGATCGCGATCGTAGACGGCCTTGCCGCGCTGGATACACGCACGATTTTTCGCCGTGAACGAGGTCCGATAGATCTCGGCGCCAAATTGCGCGGCGTCGCGAATTGCGTTGTCGTTCATGAACGGCAATCGTGTCATAGCGGCGACGGCGGCGGAATCGTTGGCCTTCAGCGCCGCGCGAAACTTCTCGATGAAGCCATCGAATTCCTTCTGCAAGGCAGGAGAAGCGACGGCATTCTTCGCCTGAGCGACGGCCGGAGCAAGGTTCACGAGAACGGTCGCAAGCACAACTCTCAGCAAAAATCCCACAGGCCGGCTCCATCCATCGATCAATCAAGGTCTTCCGACCGAAAGAAATCCATGGTGTTTTGTTGCATCATGGGCTTTCTGGTTCAACGGCGCAACGCCGCACGAACCTGTCGCTATGGGAGCAAAGCGGACATTGCTTTCGTCGCATCACGCCGCCGGGTTTATGGGTACGCGACCTTAGATCTCCACCACCTGCCCCGGCTTCATCGCCACGAATCTCTCCTGCGGAATCCTTGCGGCATCCAGAGCTTCGACCAGCGCTTTCGCCGGCGCATCGATCGCCTCGTCGGTCAGTTGGAAGGTGCCGTGATGATGCCCGAGCGCGACCTCGGCGCCGCAATCGCCTAGCGCCTTCACCGCATCTTCCGGATTCATGTGCTGGTCGCGCATGAACCAGCGCGGCTCGTAGGCGCCGATGGGCAGGATGGCAAGACGCAGCGGTCCGTGCTTCTCGGCGACGCGGCGAAAATGCCGGCCATCGCCGTAACCGGAATCGCAGACGACGTAGATCTTCCCGGCCGGCGTCTCCAAGACGAAGCTCGCCCACAGCGCCTTGTTGCGATCGAACATGCCGCGCGCGCTCCAATGCCGCGTCGGCACCAGGTGCACGGCGATCCCGCCGCCGAGCTCGACGCGGTCGTGCCAGTCGAAGGCTTCCACCCTGATCGTGGAATCCGAGCTGCGCATCGTCACGTCGTTGCCGAGCGGGGTGACAACGCGCGGGGCAAAATTCTTGGTAAGCCGCGACAAGGTCGCGATGTCGAGATGATCGTAGTGGCCGTGCGAGACCAGCACGATATCGACCTTCGGTAACTTCTCGAACGCAATGCCGGGATCGTTGTGCCGCTTCGGCCCCGCAAAGCTGACCGGCGAGACCCGCTCCGACCAGACCGGATCGACCAGGATGTTGAGGCCGCCGGCCTGGATCAGCCAGCTGGCATGGCCGACGAAGGAGAGCCGCACCTTGTCGCCGTCGACCCGCTCCGGCGGAGTGTCGGCATGGGGGCTGGGGGCCCAATCCGGCCATTTCGCGCGCTGCCGCTTACCACCGAACTGCCAGCGCAGCACCTCGCGCAGCGACTTTGGCGGCACGCCGTCCGGATCGAAGAAGGTCAGTCCGTCGAAATGGTCGGAAGCGGGACCGTCATAGGTTTTCATGCGAGACATCCAGAGGGAGGGGGCGCCGACCAGCGCGCCCGCGCCGGCGAGCAGTCCGAGAACGCGGCGGCGGGTGATCGGCACAGGCTGGCTTCTAGGGGCAGTTTGGGCGGTAAGACATCACCGCTATATGGGCGGCACCGCAGGAAAAGGAACCCGTCGCCGGAAATGGCGTAATTTCAAGGTGTTGCCCCGGCAAAGCCGCCCCGGCGCCCTAACTTTCCTTGACTTTTGGGCGGGAGCGGCGTTTAACCCCGCCACTTTCTCGGAAAGGCTTTCTTTTCGACCCGCCGACTGGCCCTGGAGGCCAGAGGTCAACGCCCGACAGCGCGATGCGCCCTCGGGCGCAAAGGTGTTTGGTTAACTACTCCCTCGCCCCGCTCTTGCGGGGAGAGGGTCGGGGTGAGGGGCTCTCTCCGCGCATGGTGCGCGTAGATGAGTCCCGTACCCCCTCACCCGCCGCCCAAGAGGGCGGCGACCTCTCCCCGCAGGCGGGGAGAGGTAAAGAAGGACGATTGAATTGTTCGACAATCTGTCGGAACGGCTTGGTGGCATTCTCGATCGTCTGACGGGGCGCGGTGCGCTGACCGAAAAGGACGTCGACGCCGCGATGCGCGAGGTGCGTCGCGCGCTGCTGGAAGCCGACGTTGCGCTCGAGGTGGTGCGCAGCTTCACCGAGCGCGTCCGCGAGCAGGCGATCGGCGCCACCGTCGTCAAGTCGGTCACGCCCGGCCAGATGGTGGTCAAGATCGTCCATGACGAGCTGGTCAACACGCTCGGCAGCGAAGGCCAGACCATCGACGTCAATTCCGTGCCGCCGGTGCCGATCATGATGGTCGGCCTGCAGGGCTCCGGTAAGACCACCACAACCGCAAAGCTCGCCCGCCGCCTGGTCCAGCGCGACAAGCGCAAGGTGCTGATGGCCTCGCTCGACGTCTATCGCCCGGCGGCGATGGAGCAGCTGGCCGTGCTTGGCCGCGATCTCGACATTCCGACCCTGCCGATCGTGGCGGGCCAGCAGCCGCCGCAAATCGCAAAGCGCGCGCTGGAAGCCGGCAAGCTCGGCGGCTACGACGTCGTGCTGCTCGACACCGCCGGCCGCACCACGCTCGACGAAGACATGATGGCGGAAGCCGCGGCGATCAAAGCAGCGGCGAATCCGCATGAAGTGCTGCTGGTCGCGGACTCCCTCACCGGTCAGGACGCCGTCAACCTTGCGCGCGCGTTCGATCTGCGCGTCGGCCTCACCGGCATCGTGCTGACCCGCGTCGACGGCGATGGCCGCGGCGGTGCCGCGCTGTCGATGCGCGCGGTCACCGGCAAGCCGATCAAGTTGCTCGGCACCGGTGAAAAGACCGACGCGCTGGAAGATTTCCATCCCGATCGTATCGCCGGCCGCATCCTCGGCATGGGCGACGTGGTCTCGCTGGTCGAACGCGCCGCTGCCAATATCGACGCCGAGAAGGCCGCCCGCACCGCCGAGCGCATGCGCAAGGGTCAGTTCGACCTCAACGACATGCGCGAGCAGCTGCTGCAAATGGCCAACATGGGCGGCATCAGCGGGCTGATGGGCATGATGCCCGGCATCTCCAAGATGAAGAACCAGATCGCGGCCGCCGGCATCGACGACAAGATCCTGAAGCGCCAGGTCGCGATCATCGATTCCATGACGCGCGACGAGCGCCGTCATCCCGACCTGCTGAAGGCCAGCCGCAAGAAGCGCATCGCCGCCGGCTCCGGCCAGAGCGTCGAGCACGTCAACAAGCTGCTCAAGATGCACCGGAACATGGCTGACGTGATGAAGGCCATGGGCTCGGGCAAGCGCGGCCCGCTCGCCGGCATTGCGCAAGCCATGGGCTTTGGCGGCGGCATGAAGATGCCCTCGCCGGAAGAGATGAAGGCGATGCAGGAAAAGATGCAGGCCGGCGGCGGTGGCCTTCCGAACCTGCCGAAGGATCTGCCGCCCGGTCTTCGCACCGGCCTGCCGAACCTTCCCGGACTGACCGGGATGAGCGGCAAGCCGACACTGCCGGGCCTCGGCGGTTTCCCGGGCAAGAAGAAATGAGGAATTCGTCGCGGCGGGATCGCACCGGTCTCACGTGACGCGGAATACCAATCAACCGAACAAAACGTACTTTGAAGGAGAACCAGATGTCCGTCGTTATCCGCCTCGCCCGTGCAGGCACCAAGAAGCGTCCCGTCTATCACGTCGTCGTCGCCGACTCGCGTTTCCCCCGCGATGGCCGCTTCATCGAGCGTCTCGGCCATTTCAATCCGCTGCTGCCGAAGGACAACGAGACCCGCCTGAAGCTCGACATGGACAAGGTGAAGGCCTGGCTCGCCAAGGGCGCGCAGCCGTCCGACCGCGTGTCGCGCTTCCTCGATGCCGCCGGCGTCAAGAAGCGCGAAGCGCGCAACAACCCCGAGAAGGCCGTGCCGCGCAAGGAGCGCAAGGCGCAGGCCGAAGCCGCCGCGAAGGGTTAAGGCTAGACCATGTCGGCGCTGGTCTGCGTCGCGCGGATCGGCGCCGCGCATGGTGTGCGCGGTGCGGTCAAATTATGGACCTTCACCGAAGATCCGTTTGCCGTCAGGCATTACGGTCCGCTTCTGTCCAAGGACGGCAAGCGCCAGTTCGAGGTGGCAACGGCGCGCGAAGCCAAGGACCATCTGGTCGCGACCTTCAAGGGCGTCACGACCCGCGATGACGCCGAGCGCCTCAACGGCATCGAGCTCTATGTCGCGCGCGAAAAACTGCCCGCGACGGACGATGACGAATATTACCACACCGATCTGATCGGGCTCGACGCCGTCTCCACCGACGGCGACGCGCTCGGCCGCGTGCTCGCGATCCATAATTTCGGCGCCGGCGACATCATCGAGATCGCCCCGCTGAAGGGGCCGACGATGCTGCTGCCGTTCTCCAATGCGGTGGTGCCCGAGGTCGATATCAAGGGCGGCCGCGTCGTGATCGCGCTGCCGCAGGAGATCGAGGGCGAGGAGCGAGGCGAAGCTCTCTCCACGGGTCGTCCCCGCGAACGCGGGGACCCATAACCACAGACCGTGGTTTTTGGCTAAGCTGTTGGCTCCAGCCATCGCAAATCTAACAACGGTGGTTATGGATCCCGGATCTACGCGCGCTTGAGGCGCGCTTGTCCGGGACGACGAGAACCGAGATCCGATGACCCATCCCTCACCCTGGCGCGCGACGGTGCTGACGCTGTTTCCGGAGATGTTCCCGGGGCCGCTCGGCGTGAGCCTGGCCGGGCGGGCGCTGGCTGGCGGGCTCTGGCAGATCGAGACACGGGACATCAGGGCTTCCGCTACCGACCGCCACCGCAGCGTCGACGATACCCCGGCCGGTGGCGGCCCGGGCATGGTGCTGCGGGCGGACGTGCTGGCGGCGGCGATCGACGCGGCGGGGATCGGGCCAGACCGGCCGCGCCTGCTCATGAGCCCACGCGGTCGGCCATTGACCCAGGCGCGGGTGACGGAGCTCGCCCGGGGTCCAGGCCCCCTGATCGTGTGCGGGCGCTTCGAGGGCATCGACCAGCGCGTCATCGACGGGCGGGGCCTGGAGGAGGTCTCGATCGGCGATTACGTGCTGTCCGGGGGCGAAATCGCAGCTTTGGCCCTGATTGACGCCTGTGTCCGGCTGCTGCCGGGTGTGATGGGCAAGGAAGCCTCGGGAACCGAGGAAAGCTTCTCCGACGGCCTTCTGGAGTACCCCCAATACACCCGCCCGCAGCTGTTCGAGGGGGTTCCGATCCCGGAGATCCTGACCTCCGGCGATCACGCCAAGGTCGCCGCCTGGCGGCGGGCGCAGTCCGAGGCCCTCACGGAGGCCCGGCGGCCCGATTTATGGGCCCAAATCCCGCCCAGGCCGGCGAATCGGGCCGGGCGCCAAAAAACGCCAAAAAACAAGACAGACGGGTGACAAACGCTCCGGCTTGCCTTATAGCAGCGGCCAAATCCGCAATGGCTGGATAGACGAATTTTGCGCAGCCCCCCGTTTCCAGGGCTGGGCGCGCCGATGGAGATTTACCCATGAACCTGATCCAACAGCTTGAAAAAGAGCAATTCGACAAGCTCTCCGCCAGCAAGGAGATTCCCGAGTTCGGCCCCGGCGACACCGTGATCGTCAACGTGAAGGTCGTCGAAGGCGACCGCACCCGCGTGCAGGCCTATGAAGGTGTCTGCATCGGCCGTTCCGGCGGTGGCCTCAACGAGAGCTTCACCGTCCGCAAGATCTCCTACGGCGAAGGCGTGGAGCGCGTGTTCCCGGTGATGTCGCCGATGATCGACTCGATCAAGGTGGTGCGCCGCGGCAAGGTGCGTCGCGCCAAGCTCTATTACCTCCGCAGCCTCCGCGGCAAGTCGGCCCGCATCGTCGAGAAGACCGAGCACGCCAAGGCCGTCAACGAATAAGCTCGCTTACAGGCAAGTTTTCGAAAGCGCGGGGCTCGGCTCCGCGCTTTTTTGTTGGCCAAATGCGCTCCGGCCTCGTCATTGCGAGCGAAGCGAAGCAATCCAGAGTCTATCCGCGGAAGCAGTCCTGGATTGCTTCGTCGCAAGGGCTCCTCGCAATGACGACACAGCTAGGCTCTCGCGCTTTTACCGCTGCGTGCTATATAGCCTCTAGAATGTTTCCAGATCCGACCAGCCTCGTCCCCGTCAAGCGCATCGTCATCGACGACCGCTCGCGGCTGCCCGGCCGGTTCTTCGGACGCTTCGCGACCTCGGCAACGTCAGAGCTTACGCGCGCAGCCTAAAAGCTGCGCTGACGATTTTGTTGCCCCGCGCGCCACCCGCGCCCATCCGCTTCACACATTCTTTCGGAGCTGACGCTCATGTCCAAGCCGACCACCCTGTACGACAAGATCTGGAACGACCATCTGGTGCACGAGGCCGAGGACGGCACCTGCCTGCTCTACATCGATCGCCATCTGGTGCACGAGGTGACCTCGCCGCAGGCGTTCGAAGGCCTGCGCGCCACCGGCCGCAAGGTTCACGCGCCGGAGAAGACGCTCGCCGTCGTCGACCACAACGTGCCGACCACCGACCGCACCAAGCCGAATCCCGATCCTGAAAGCATCGAGCAGATCAAGGCGCTGGCGGAGAACGCCAAGGAATTCGGCATCGAGTATTACAACGAGTTCGACAAGCGCCAGGGCGTCGTCCACGTCATCGGCCCCGAGCAGGGTTTTACGCTGCCCGGCACCACGATCGTCTGCGGTGACAGCCACACCTCGACGCATGGCGCGTTCGGCGCGCTCGCGCACGGCATCGGCACGTCCGAGGTCGAGCACGTGCTGGCGACGCAGACGCTGATCCAGAAGAAGGCGAAGAACATGCGCGTCACCGTCGACGGCAAATTGCCTGATGGCGTGACGGGCAAGGACATCATCCTCGCCATCATCGGCGAGATCGGCACCGCCGGCGGCACCGGCTACGTGCTGGAATACGCCGGTGACGCGATCAGCGCGCTCAGCATGGAAGGCCGCATGACGGTCTGCAACATGTCGATCGAAGGCGGCGCCCGCGCCGGCCTGGTCGCACCCGACCAGAAGGCGTTCGACTTCCTGCGCGGCCGGCCGAAGGCGCCGAAGGGCGCCGACTGGGATGCGGCGATGCGCTATTGGGAGAAACTGCGCTCGGACGACGGCGCGCATTTCGACCACGAGCTGCGCCTCGATGCGGCAAAGTTGCCGCCGATCGTGACCTGGGGCACCAGCCCCGAGGACGTCATCTCGGTGACCGGATTCGTGCCCGACCCCGATAAGATCGCGGACGAAGCCAAGCGCATCTCCAAGCATCGCGCGCTGAAATATATGGGCCTGACCGCGGGTACGAAGATCACCGACATCAAGGTCGACCGCATCTTCATCGGCTCCTGCACCAATGGCCGCATCGAAGACCTGCGCGCGGCGGCAAAGATTGCTGAGGGCAAGACCGTTTCAGCGCATGTCAACGCCATGGTCGTGCCGGGCTCCGGCCTCGTGAAGGAGCAAGCCGAAGCCGAGGGTCTGGACAAGATCTTCATCAAGGCCGGCTTCGAATGGCGCGAGCCGGGCTGCTCGATGTGCCTTGCGATGAACCCGGACAAGCTCGCCCCGGAAGAGCGCTGCGCCTCGACCTCGAACCGCAACTTCGAGGGCCGCCAGGGTTTCAAGGGCCGCACCCACCTCGTCTCACCGGCAATGGCAGCAGCAGCCGCGATCGCGGGCCACTTCGTTGACGTCAGGGACTGGCGCTAAGCCTGTCCCTCCAATTTGAGCGATCGCGGCAAGCCGCCCTTAAATGATCGCCTGACACTCTCGTCCTCGCGAAGATTTCGCGAGGACGCGCGCCATGGCCAACAAGCCTGAATATGTCGACCTGATCGGCGAGGCCACGCGCCAGCACCGTCGGCGCGCGGCCCCCTTGCGCATCGCCGCCAAGCCTGAGGTCGAGGAGACCTCAAAGCTCAGCCGCTGGCCGCCCGCGATGTTCAAGCAGTGGAAGCTGGACAATCTGATGCGGTGGAAAGCTTCGTCGTGGAAGCTGAAGGATTGGCTGTAATTTGGCCCGTCATTCTGGAGCGCCCGAAGGGCGAATCTGGAATCTCGAGATTCCGGGTCTGGCGCTGACGCGCCATCCCGGAATGACGGCCTAACTCACATCACCAATAGTAGCGATACGGATGGTGCCAGCGATGCCAGCGGCAGATGCGGCGCGGGCCGTAATAGGTCCAGACGATCCGGCAGCGGCGAGGGTAATGATAGTAGGAGTAGGCGGGATAATAGCCGCCGACATAATAGCGCCGGTGGAAGTGGCGATGGCCGTAGTGAGGCCGATAGATCCCGTAGCGATGAAATCCGCCATAGCGGTGAACGCCGCCATAACGATAGCCACCGCCGTGGAAGGCCGGCGCGGCGCGGAAGCCGCCGATATGAGCGCCATGGAATCCACCGCCACGGAAGCCGCCGATGTGTCCTCCGGCCCCCCCGGAAGCCACCGCCGCCGTGGAAATGTCCGCCGCCGCCATGTCCACCGCCGCCGTGACGAACCTGCGTGACGAGATCGTCGGTCGCGGCCTTCGTCGCAGGTGACGTCGCCGGATTGATCAAGGTCAGCGCTTCGGCACGGCGCGCGGTCCCGGCCGACAGCATCAGCGTCGCGGCCGCCGCAATCCCGAGCAGACGCATCGGGCCTATCCTGAAACCCAAACTCCTCAGCATGGAATTCTCCCTGAATCTGGACAGCGGAGTTGCGATGCTCGTTCCCGGCCCGCGTCATCCCTGTTCAATTGCAGTCGCTCCCGGGATTAAATTGCGGACAGCGACGTGAACCCGCAATGAATGAACGAGGCCCGAAGTTGCGACGCGGTGCCGCGACGAGAGGAGTTTTGAAAGATGACCGTCTACGCAATCGCGCAGCTGAAGATGACGGACCGCGCGGCCTATGACCGCTATCAGGCGCGATTCTTCGACGTGTTCAGGAAGTTCAATGGACGGCTGCTCGCCGCCGATGAGCAGCCGCGCGTGCTCGAAGGAGCCTGGCCGCACGACAAGCTCGTCATGATGTCGTTCCCCGACGAGGCCGCTTTCCTCTCCTTCTCGAACTCACCCGACTACGAGGAGATCTCGCGCGACCGCAAGGCCGGCGCGCAGGCAACCGTGCTGCTGGTGAAGGGATTTGCGCCCGCCGGCTAGTGCCTCACCAGAACGGCCCGTAGCCGAGCACGAAGGGTGCGGGCACGCGGTAAGGATAGGGACGATAGTGGACGGGCCGCGCGAAATAGCGGGGATCGCGGCGCAGCGCAGGCCGCACGACATAGGCTCGGGCGGGCCGTCGCGCATCGAAGATCGCGATCCCCGCCGAGGCCTCCGGAATCGTCACCCCTGGTGCGGCGGACGCGCAAGGCAGGCAAGCGGCGAGCGCGCCGGCAACGGCCCATGCAATCCATCTCGCCATCATCACCCCTCGAGGCTGCCGCCGACGTCGAACCGGCTCTAGCCGGGGCGCCAATAGCAGCTCACACGCGGCACGATCACCGTGCCGCTCGGCCGGAATTCCTGCACATAGGTCGCGTCGCAGACGCGGACCGCGTTGGGACCGGGATTGTAGCGCGGATAGACGCCGTCAGGGCTGTAATAGGGCGTGACGCGCAGGCGCGGGGGCGGGCGCTTGCGCGGGGGCGGGATGTCATCCGGCGCGGCCGCCTGCGCCAGCCTGACACCGGGGGCCGCCGTCTGCGCCTCCGCGCCAACGCAAAATTGCGAAAACAACCCCATGCACAGTAGCGTCAGCGCTGTTTTTGCTCGCATTTTTTCGCCCACCTGAACCGTCCCGTCGAGGTGCCACGCTCCCCGTTTTGGCGCCGCCCGTCAACCTCGCCGCTTTATAAAGCGGGATGCATCACCGGGAAACCCGCGCTGGACCCCGTTTCAATGGAATTGAAACGGGCTCCAGGTTTTTGCTTTGACGCGTTTTCTTCACGCGAACCGGTATCCACTTCGCTCGAAAACGCTTTAGAACACCCCCATGTGGACGGAATTGAAAGCGCCTTCGCTGGCCGAGATGGAAGCGACGGCACACGAGATCTTCGAGGGCCTGCCGGCGGAATTTCGTGGGCTGTGCGAGGGCGTGATCATCCGCGTCGACGACTTCCCCACCGAGGAAGTCCTGGACGAGATGGAGTGCGAGAGCGAGTTCGACCTGCTTGGCCTGTTCCAGGGCGTCGGCCTGCCGCAGCAGAGCCTTGGCGACGTGGCCCGGCTGCCCAACATGGTCTGGCTCTACCGCCGCCCGATCCTGGATTACTGGGCCGAGCACGACGAGAGCCTCGGCCACATCGTCCGCCACGTCCTGATCCACGAGATCGGCCACCATTTCGGCCTCTCGGACGACGATATGGCGGCGATCGAGGCTCAGGCCGAGTAGGACGCGGAGTCCATCAACGCGCCGCGGGGAGAAGCATCGTCAGCCGATAGTCTGACCATCCCGCGAGGGACAGCGACACCTGCTGATAGTGCAGCAGCCCCATGGACGGATGATCGAACGCGCGTTCGCCTCCCTCGCGCGCCAAGACCCCCTGCGTGTCCCAGCACATTTCGAAATCACGGCTTTGGAGTCTCAGTTCCTCGACCAGCCGGCGAATCTCGGGATCGTCGGAGTACGCCGTCACCGCGGCGCGGAACTCCGCGACGACGCGGCGTGCGCGCGAGGTCCAGTCGAGGATCAGGGTTCGCGCCTCGGGCCTGAGGAAGATGTAGCGCAGCAGATTTTTCTCGCCGTCCGCATCGAGCCATCCCGCGAACAGAAGCGACGCTTTCGCATTCCAGCGACGCGCGCGCCAGGTGCGATCGAGGATGTAGGCGGGCCCATCGATCGCATCGACGCAGGCCAGGATCTCTTCCGGCGGGTCATCGCGGGCGCCGGGACGCTCGGGATCGCGTTTGCCGGCAATCTCGAACAAATAGCTGCGTTCGGCCCGTGACAACCGCAGTCCGCTGGCGAGGCGCGCAAGCGCCGAAGCAGAGACGGACACATCACGCCCCTGCTCGATCCACGTGTACCAGGTGACGCTCAATCCGCAGAGCTGAGCGACCTCCTCGCGCCGCAGGCCGGGCGTGCGCCGTCGCGGGCCGGCGGCGAGGCCGAATTCTGCCGGAGACTGGCGCTCCCGGAGCGCCCGCAGGAACGCGCTGAGCGAGAGAGCCGGTGCGATCGGGTCCTGAGCTTTCATGGTGGTTTTTATACCAGCATAATCTCAGTACTTAAACTGGTATCATGGCCGTGCTAGCTTTTGCCCGACTTCGTCGCTGCGCAAGGACGCACGCACATGGGCAAGCAATTCACCGGGATCGAACCCGAGCACAGGGCTTTCATCGAGCGGCAGAAGATCTTCTTCGTCGCGAGCGCCCCGCCGAAGGGGCGCATCAACGTGTCTCCCAAGGGTCTGTCCTCATTCCAGGTGCTCGGAGACAATGACGTCGCCTACCTCGATTGCACCGGTAGCGGCAGCGAGACCCGCGCGCATCTGACCGCCTGCGACGACAAGCGGTTGACCATCATGTTTTGCGCCTTCGAAGGTGCCCCGATGATCCTGCGTCTCTATGGCCAAGGTCGGTCGCTCATGCGCGGCACACCGGAGTACGCCGATCTCGCCCCTGCCTTCGAGGACATGACCGGGGCACGCCAGATCGTGCGCCTCTCGGTCGACCTGGTGCAGACATCGTGCGGCATGGGCGTGCCTCTGTTCGACTACCAGCAGGAGCGTGGCAGCCTCATCCGCCACTGGACCAGGCAGGGCCTCGACAATTTGCGAAAATACTGGGGCCTCAAGAACATGAAGAGCATCGACGGCCTGCCGACGGGCTTCGTCCCTGACGCCATGGCCCCGCCCCTCTGACAGACCAAGATTGCCGAATCCGGCCTAGGATTCGCGCACCAACCGGGCTAAACAGCCCTCCCCTGACGACAAACCGGGAAGCCTGAGATGGACAAGTTCACCACGCTGGAAGGCGTCGCGGCGCCGCTGAAGATCATCAATGTCGACACCGACATGATCATCCCGAAGCAGTACCTCAAGACCATCAAGCGCACCGGCCTTGGCAAGGGGCTGTTCTCCGAGCAGCGCTACAAGGACGACGGCAGCGAGAACCCGGACTTCGTCCTCAACCAGCCCGCCTATCGCAACGCGAAGGTGCTGGTGGCCGGCGACAATTTCGGCTGCGGCTCGAGCCGCGAGCACGCGCCCTGGGCGCTGCTCGACTTCGGCATCCGCTGCGTGATCTCGACCTCGTTCGGCGACATCTTCTACAACAACTGCTTCAAGAACGGCATTCTGCCGATCCGCGTCAACCAGGAAGACCTCGACAAGCTGTTCGACGACGCCGAGCGCGGCGCCAACGCGACGCTGACGATCGACCTGCCGAACCAGGAGATCCGCGGCCCCGACGGCGGCAAGGTCAAGTTCGAGATCGACCCGTTCCGCAAGCACTGCCTGATCAACGGCCTCGACGACATCGGCCTCACCATGGAGAAGAGGTCGTCGATCGACATCTATGAGGAGAAGCTCAAGCGCGAACGCGCCTGGGCCTGAGATCGCTCTCTGTTTCGAGCCCCGGTGCAGTCAGCGCCGGGGCTTTTTCTTTGTCCTTCTTGTCCCTATAGCTCGCGAATGCTGCCCGAGATCGTCACCTTCTGGCATGGCCCGATGGACGCACTGCGCCAGACCTGTCTGCGCTCGCAGCTCGCTGCCGGCCACAAGGTCACGGTCTACAGCTTCGACCCCATTCCCGGTCTGCCCGCCGGCGTCCAGAACGCGGAGGCGGAAGCGATCCTGCCGCATGCATTCTCCGAACGGCTGCGGCCGCCGCAGCCCGACGGAAGCTGGCGCGATTGGACAACGCTGCAGTTCAGCGACTTCTTCCGCATGAAGCTGATGGCGAAGGGCCTCGGCCTGTGGCTCGATGCCGACGTGCTGCTCTTGAAGCCTGTCGAGATCGACCCGGCAAAGCCCTATTTCGCCTGGGAGCGACCGCGCCAGCTCGGCAATTCCGTGATCTACCTGCCGCCCACACATGGCATCGTCGCCGCCTTCGAAGAGCTGATGGAGCAGGACGAGCTGACGCCGAACTGGCTGTCGGTGCGCCATCGCATCACCTTCATGATGCGGCGTCTGCGCGGCGGCTCGAACCGCCTCGCGGACATCCGCGTCGCGATCTTCGGCCCAGCGGCGCTCACCGCGCTCGCGCGGCGCACCGGCGAGCTGGGATGCGCGCTGCCGAAGCAATCGTTCTACGCCGTGCACGCCGAGCCAAAACTGTTCTTCGATCCCTCGAGCTATCTCGGCCTCGTCACCAACCCCGAGATCATCGGCCTGCACATCTCGCCGAAGGGACGCGGCGGCGAAAAGCCAATTCCAGGCAGCCTGTATGCCTGGGCAGCGGAGCGGTTCGCTTAGCTCTCGTGCCCCGGACGCGGCGCAGCACCCCTTGGTGATGCGCTGCTGAGCCGGGGCCCAGCACCGGAGCGAGATGGATCCCGGCTCAGCGTTCCACGCTGCATCGCGTCCGGGACACGAGATCGATTTCCGGCCCCCTCCCAGTTTGATCCAGCGCAACGCGCCTCTGCATCATTGTGCTTAATTCGCTCCAATTCCGCTGTCCGAAGGAGCTTTCCATGAGCACCGCAAGCAGGCCTTACCCAATCGTCCAGGACCTCATCGATTCCTTCGCGAGTTGGCTGAAGCATCGCCGCGAGATGAACGAGATTCGTCAGCTCGATCGCGCCGATTTCGATCGGATCGCGAACGATCTGCGGATCGCACCGGACGATCTGGAGGAACTGGTCCGCCACGGCAAGCATTCCGCCGACGAGCTGCCGATGATGCTGCAGCAGCTCGGCATCAGCGCCGAAGGCCTCGGCCGCGCACAGCCGCTGCTGCTCCGCGACATGGAGCGGGTCTGCTCGCTCTGCGGCCACAAGGGAGAATGCGACCGCGATCTCGCCGACGGCACGGCTGCGGAGAATTATCACCGCTATTGCGCCAACGCCGCGACGCTGGAATCGCTGGACCACGCCGACGTCGCGCCGCGCTGAGGGGCTGTCCAGGGGCAGAAGGATCCGCTCCTAGATCACGCCCGTCCGCGCGCAAGACTCACGCTTGGAAAAGCCCTTCACGAGCTTCTTACAGGCACGATAGCGCTCCTCCATGCTGGCCCCGCCAGCATCAGCGGGGGCGCGCGACTCGGTGGAGCTCTCCTTCTTGACGGCATGAGACTGCGCTGCCTTTCCGCGTTTGTTTGAAGGCGGGGCGTCGTCGGGCACTGGCACGAGCTGCCAGACCGGGCGAAGATCTATATTGGCTGTCTCGGACGGATTTTCTTTCTTGAAGGACGACAGCACGAGAACGTTCTTGTCCATCTTGACGGTGACCGGTGTTCCGTTGATGGAGAATTTGTCGTTCTCAATGTATTCGGCAAACGATCGAAACCCAGCTGCGTCCTTCATCCACGACTGCTTCGTTGGCGGCCCCCAGAGATAATATCCCCTTGCCAGCCCGGTCGCAGAGACCTCCGTGATGATCAGCATGGTGTACCGCCCCTTGCCATTTGACCACCCTCGTTTGTTGGACCACACGCCGACGAATCTGGAGTTGGCATTGAGCGGGTCATTCTGATCAGGCGAGATGGCGAAGCTCGGCAATTTGAGTTGCTGAGCTGAGGCAATGGCAACCACCTTCTGATTATCCTCGGGCCCAAACAGATTTCGGACAACTGCTTTTGCGTCAGGCCCCTGACGACCGGTTGTCTCCGGTTTCGAAGGGGCCGCCGGGGATGCAAGAGCCGCAACTTCGTTGGCCTTGAAATTCTTGATCCGCTGGCGCGCTTCTTCGACATGGCTGCTGCGCGGATATCTGACCAGAAATTCCTCGTAAAGACCTGCGACTGTCGACGTCTGGATAGCGAGCCAGAACTTCTCGTCTTCCGCTGGATTTGCAGGCGCCGGGGTCGCGGCGGTTGACGCCGGAGCAGGTGCGACGGGGGCCGGAGCGCTCGCGGCAGGGGCTCTAAGGTAAATCTCTTCCTTCGACAAGGAGCCATACACAAAGGGCTGCTGCTCTCGCTTGGTCGTCGCCATCACGTCGTCACGGACCCGGCGAAACAAGAAAGATATCTCAAGGCCCGGTGTTTCGATGTGACGAAGGAGCGAGGCGGTAAAGGGACTATTCCGGCCATCGCCGTCGCTCGCCGTGGTGCCGTCGCGGGCGGCGTATGCGATCAAAACGTTGTCGGATGGTTCGGTCGGCGCGAGTCCGCGCATCACAGCTCTTGTGCTGATGGAACGCTTCATCTTCGCCGCAAACGGATTGTTGCGACACGCGTCGAGTATGACGAGACCCAATTTGCGTGCCTTCGAAACCTGAAGGCTCACCGAACGCAGGCTGATGGCCTCGCTCTCGATGTCGGTGTCACTGCGCAGCTCTGCGCCGATCGGAATCAGCCAGTTCTCCCCGCCGATCTCCATCCCATGCCCGGCGTAGAATACGACGGCGAGGTCGGCACCCTCCGCAGAGCGGCCGAACTCGACGATAGCCTTCCTCATCTCCTGGGCGGTCGCGTTCTTGACCTGAGTGACTTTGAAATCGAGGCGTTCAAGCGCACGGCCAATGTCTGCGGCATCGCGCGTGGGATTCGGCAATTCGGAAACCTTTTCGTAGGCGCCATTGCCGACGACGAGCGCAACCCGCGCTTGCTGTGCAAATGCCGGAAGCGGGACAAACCAGAGCAACATGCCGAAAATGATCGCTGTCCCAATTGTCCGCATCTATGTATTTGCCTGAATCAAGTGGCGTTCATAGAGGGTACCACTACGTTGCACTACTGCAACGGGAAACCCCGAGCATCGTAAACCCATTGCTGTAGCACCCACCCCCGAATGCCCGCGACCTGGTGCGGCGTTGACGCCCGTCGCAAGCGTCTACCTGCCGGCGACGAAATAGAAGTCCTGTCGTCCGGAGACCGAGCCGTAGCTGAACGGCTTCTGCCTGCGGCCAGTCGCCTCCATGACATCGTCGCGAACGAAGTCGAACAGCCTGCGGACCTCGAGGCCCGGCGTCGGAAGATTCCTGACGAAGGCGGTCGCGAACGGGCTGTTGATGCCGTCACCATCGAGCGCGGTTTCGCCGTCCTTGGCGGCGAAGACCACCAGCGTGCCCGCCTCCGGCTCCAGCGGCGCCAGGCCTTGCGACACCGAGCGCGACGCCACCGTCATGGTGCGCTTCATCTGCGCCGCGAACGGGTTGTCGCGACAGGCATCGAGGATGACGAGGCGCAGCTTCCTGGCGCGCTCCGCCGCATTGAGCACTTGATCGACCGGCACGGCTTCAAATCCGATCTCGCGATCCGCCGCGAGCTTGGCGTCCGTCGGAATGAGATAATTGACTCCGCCGATCTCCATGCCGTGTCCGGCGTAATACACGACGGCCCAATCCGCCGTCTCCGCACGGGCTGCGAACTCGCGCAAGGCATTCACCAACGCATCCTTGCGCAGATTGGTCAGCAGGGTGACGGCTTCGAATCCGGTGAGTCTCAGCACGTCGGCGACGAGGCTTGCGTCGCGCACGGGGTTCGGCAGGGCGGCGACGTTCTCATAGGCCGAATTGCCGATGACAAGGGCGATGCGGCGTTCGCCGCTCGGCGCCTCGGACGCCGTGACGGCTGCAGCAGCGCCGGGCTTCCCGACCAATATCGTTGCCGGGCGCGGCGAAGGCAGCGCGGCGAGCCGCTCCCGTGCCTTGTCCTGCGCCCATTTGGTCGCACCATGACCTAGCCCGAGCGTCGCATTGAAGTCGGCCCTCGCCTTGGCGACATCGCCGCGCTTCTCGTAGGCCAATCCGCGATTGACATAGGCGTTCGCATAGGTCGGATCCACGCGTATCGTTTCAGTGTAGTCAGCGATGGCCCGTTCGGCGTCGCCCTTCTTGCCGTAGGCATTGCCTCGGTTGAAATAGGCGTTCGCATTCATGGGCTGCAACCGGATCGCTCCGGCATAATCGGCAATGGCGCGGTCCAGATCGCCCTTGTTGCTGTAGGCGTTGCCGCGATTGTAGTACGCGTTCGCATAGGCCGGATCGATCCGGATCGTCGCCGTGTAATCCGCGATGGCCCGGTCCGTGTCGCCTTTGGTGCTGTAACCATTGCCCCGGTTGTAGTAGGCGTCCGCATGCGCCGGATCGAGCCGGATCGTCGCAGTGTAGTCGGCTATGGCGCGATCCGTATCACCGTTGGCGGCATAGGCATTGCCACGATCGTAATACGCATTCGCGTCCTTGGGATCTCGCCGTATGGCCTCGGAGGCGGTGGCAATGGCAGCGTTGGCCTCGCCTTTGATGCGGTCACTGGCGACTGCGGGCCCGGTGAGAACAAGAAGTGCAAGGCAATAGAATAATTTGCGAAACATGCGACAGCCCACGCGCCATATCGGGGATGGGAAGCAGGATTGAAACGGCGCGAATTTATCGGAGCCGGCGACCGGGCTGTGTGATCCAAATCACAAGAATGCACCCGCAGCACACCATCGGCGGCTGCGGCGCGCATCATGTTTGAAGCAAGTGGCCGGCCTGGTCAGGCGCCGCTCGCCATCGCGGCGGCTTCCGCCGCGGCGCGCTGCATGCTGGTCGACATCTCGTTCGTCACCGTGCTCTGCTCCTCGATGGCGGCCGCCGTCGACGTCACGTATTCGCTGACATTGTTGATCGCCTGCTTGATTGCACCCAGCGCACCGACGACGTCGCCCGAGATCTGGTTGAGACTGCCGATCTCCTGAGCGATCTTGTCGGTCGCCTGCTTGGCCTGGTTGGCAAGCCCCTTCACCTCGGATGCGACCACGGCAAAGCCGCGGCCGGCTTCGCCGGCACGGGCGGATTCGATCGTCGCGTTCAGCGCGAGCAGGTTGATCTGCCCGGTGATGTTGTTGATGAGCTCGACGATGCCGCTCATCGCCTG
>NZ_LFJB01000029.1:0-24819 GCF_006658625.1 Bradyrhizobium sp. UNPF46 | reverse complement strand
ACCTCGGCAACCGCCGCGAGGCACGCTTCGCCGATGTTGTGGCTCGAGCCGAACGGACTTCCGATCACGCCGTTATGCGAAACCGATCGGATGCCGTTCTTCCACATCAGCTCGAGATCAGCCTCCGACAAGCCGCCAAGATGACCCACCTCGAAGCGGTCCGGTCTGACGCTGTCGGGCCGAATGACCATCATCAGCGACGTCTCGGCGATGTCGGCATGGCCGCCGACGGCCGACACGTCTCCTCCGGCTTCGCGCACCGCATCGCGCCACGTGTCGATCCATTTCGTGGCGTCGAAGAACGCCAGGATCGCAACATCCGAGGGGACGGCCTCGCGCAAGCGACCGAGCATGTCCTTCAGGACCGGAAAATTGCCGATGTGACCCGAGTGAATCAGGATGCGCTTGAAGCCGTGCCGCGCCAGGCTTGTGCAATAATCGACACAGATCGCTTCCAGCGTCTCCGGCCGTAGCGAGATCGTACCCGGGAATGGCAGATGGTGAGACGAGCAGCCGACCCTGATGGTCGGCGCCACCAGCGTGTTGCCGCGGCTGCGCGCGATCCGCTCGGCCAGAGCATCGGCATGATCCGCATCCATGCCCAAAGACAAATGCGGTCCATGCTGCTCGACGGCCCCCAGCGGGATCGCCACCGTCGTGCACCCACCGGCCAGCGCCGCGGCGACTTCCTCGTGGCTCATCTGCTCCAGATAGATCTGATCGGGATATCCGCGCGCCATCATTCAGCCCTTACTGTTCCTTGACAAAAACCTCGCACGCACATTAATCGAGCTCTCGTCTGTGACATAGGCGTCGAGGTCGGCCACGGTCATTTCTTCGAGCGCCTGATCGCTCATTTGCCTGGTGAGGTTGAGCGATCGTTTGATGGCGTGGAACAACTTGCGGTCTTTCTGCCGCAACGCGCCGCACACGTCTCGCGCTCGGGACGCGACCTCCTCGGTCGCGACGATCTCGTTCACGGCGCCGATCGCCACAGCGCGCTCCGCGCCGACGAGCTCGCCCCAATACAGCAGCTCTTGTGCCGCCCGCACGCCGAGCTTCTCGACGGCCCGGCGCATGCCTTTGGTCACCGGCAGCAGGCCGTGGTTGATTTCCGGGAACCCGATCTTGCACGACGCATCGGCCACGACGTAGTCCGCATGCAGCAGAAACTCCAGGGCGCCTCCGACCGCATAGCCGCGGACGGCGCAGACGATCGGGCCCGGATAGTTCTCCATCGCCACGAGGAGTTCGTGGAAGAACCGGATGCGCGGCCTCGCGACATCGATCCCGACGACTTCCTTGATGTCGCCGCCTGCGCTGAAGAAGCGGTCGCCGCCTCCGGTGAGCACAATGCCGGGCGGATTCTCGTCGTCGGCAAAGCGCCGGATCGCCTCCAGTAACTCGACGATGAGTTGAGCATTCAGCGCATTGGCCGGCGGCCGGTTCATCGTGATCGTGACCAGGTCTTGATCACGCTCGATCAGGAGAGAAGTGGCAGTGTTCATAAGCGAGACCCAAGCGAGAGCGGCTGCAACAGCCGGGGAGCGGTGGACCAAACGGCGGCGCGACGAGAGCGGCACTGCCCGACGCCTCGCCGAGACGGCGCGCCTCACAATCCCAAATAGGCGCGCTGGACATCGGGGGTATCGAGCAGATCGCGGCTCGATCCGTGCAACACCACGGAGCCGTTCTCGAGCACATAGCCGCGGCTGCTCAGCGCGAGCGACTTGGCGACATTCTGCTCGACGAGAAGGACCGTGATGCCCTGCTCGTTGAGGGATTTCACGACGCCGAACATTACGTCGGTGAGCGCCGGCGACAGCCCGATCGACGGCTCGTCGAACATCACGATTTCCGGCTTCGACATGATCGCGCGACCGATCGCCAGCATTTGCTGCTCGCCGCCGGAGAGCGTGCCGGCGAGCTGGTCGCGGCGCTCGCGAAGTCGCCCGAACAGCTGATAGACGAAATCAAGCGTGTTTGCCCGGGCGTGCCTGGCCCGCTTCAGCGAGCCTCCGATCAGCAGATTGTCCTCGACAGAGAGCGCACCGAAGATCTGGCGGCCCTCGGCGACCTGAGCGATGCCCATTTCGCAGATGTCCCACGGCGGTCGCCGCGAGATATCGACTCCGTTGAACCTGACGGAACCGCCCGACGACGGCACGATCCCCGCGATTGATCGGATCAGAGAGGTCTTGCCGGCGCCGTTGGCGCCGACAACGCAGATCAGTTCACCCTTGCCGATGCGGAGCGACACGCCGTTCAGCGCATTTGAGCCGTCGTAGGCCACGCACAGGTCGTCGATGGCGAGAAGCGCGTCGTCAGGCATGGAAGCCGGCTCCCAGATAACTTTCCAGCACCGCAGGATTCGCCACCACCTCTGACGGCTTGCCCTCGGCGATCTTGGCGCCGTGGTGAAGCACCACCACGGTCGACGCCACCTCCATCACGATCCGCATCACGTGCTCGACCAGCAAGATCGTCAATCCGCCCTTGGCGAGCCTGTGCAGCACGCCGACGACGCCGGCCGCTTCGGTCGGACGCAGCCCCGCCATCACTTCGTCGAGCAACAGCAGCTTGGGGCGGGTCGAGAGCGCCTTCGCCATCTCCAGCATCTTGCGATCGGGCAACGTCAACTGATCCGTACGGGCATTCGCCTTGCCGGCGAGCCCGACATTTTCGAGCGACTCATACGCCTTCTCCCGCGCCTCCTTGACGTTCGTCGTCCAGCTGAAGGCGCCCACCATGGCATTCTCGAGCACCGACATATCTTTCATCGGCCGGACGATCTGGAAGGTGCGGGCTATGCCCATGCGGCACACCGCTTCGGGCGGCTCGCGCTCGAGCGAACGCCCCTCGAACAGCACCTGCCCGGCGGTCGGTCTCAGCGCCCCGGCAACGAGATTGAAGCAGGTGGTCTTGCCGGCGCCGTTCGGCCCGATCAGGGCGGTGATGCGCCCTGCCTGCAGTGAGAAGCTGACGTCATTGACCGCGACCAATCCAACGAACGCTCTGGTCAGGTTCTTCACTTCGAGCAGCGCGGTCATTCCTCGACCTTCCGCAGTTGTGGGATCCGGCCGCGCGCCGGCAGCTGGGTCGCCCCGTAGAGCCGGACGATCGACGGCCAGATGCCGTCGGGCAGAAACCACACGACCAGGATCAGCACCGCCCCGTAGGCGACGCTGTTCAGTCCGGGGAGCCCCAGGGCGTCGCCGAGAGCTCCCATGGCGTGATGCAGCGGGATTGCGGCCATCGAGCCAACCAACGGGCCGAACGCAGTGCCCAATCCGCCGACCACGGGGCCGATCAGGACGTCGACCGAGATCGCCATGCCCATGATCGAATCCGGAAAGATAGCGCCCTGCACCAGGCCCAGCACGCCGCCGCCGATCGCGGCCGTCGCGGCCGATATCGAGACAACCAGCACCTTGTGGCGAAACGTCCGCACCCCCAGCGCGCGGGCGGCCTCGTCGTCATCCCGCATCGCCCGCCAGACATAGCCCCAATAGGACCGCGAGATCAGCTCCGTTCCCGCGACGCCGATGGCCGCAAGCGCGAGCGCGACGAAGTAGTAGAACCGCGCGTCACCGCGCAGCATCCCGAGGTCCATCGCGCCGCTCGGCGCCTGATAGAACAGGCCCTGCATGCCGCCGACATAGTCCCACCCGCCGAACATGATCCGGGCGAATTCGGCGGCTGCGATCGTGAGCAGCGCGAAATAGATGCCACGGACCTCAAAGCGGAAGCTCAGCCACGCGAGCACCGCGCCGACGAAGCCCGCAATCACGGCGCCCAGCAGCAGACCGATCCACGGGGTGACGCCGTATTTGATGTTGAGGATCGCCACCGCATACGCACCGATTCCAACGAACAGCGCGTGACCGATGGATAACTGCCCGCCGATCCCGAGCATCAGGTTCCACGATTGTCCCATGAAGGTGAACAACAGGACGATCGTCAGGAGCGAGATGACGTAGGCGTTGGACATGCCACCCACCACGGCGAGCGCGGCGAAGACCAGAGCGCCGGCGCTCCAACGCTTGGTGTCGCTGGCCTGATTAGATGTCCTTTGCACCGAAAAACCCCCTCGGACGGAAAATCAGGATGATGATCAGGAGCGCGTAAGGGAGTGCTGTTTTCATCGACGGGGTGAACATCAAGGCCGCGATCGCTTCGGCGACCCCGATCGTCAGGCCGCCCAGAAGAGCGCCGCCGAAGCTGCCCAGACCGCCGACGATCACCGTCACGAAGGCCAGCAGCGTGAAGTCGACTGCGAGATAGGGCTGCGCATCGAACAGCGGCGAGATCAATGCGCCGGCGACGCCAGCGCAGGCGGTTCCGATGCCGAAGGTCACCGCATAGACCCGAGGGATATTCAGCCCGACCACCAGTCCGCCCAGTCGATTATTGGCGGCGCCCCGCAGCGATCGGCCGAATGCGGAATACTTCAGATAGGCTCCCAGTGCGGCGATCAGCAGTCCGGCCGTAGCGGCCGCCTGGATGCGGGCCCAATCCAAGGTGAGCGGTCCCACGCTCACGGTCTGGAAGGACAGCTGAGACGCCGTCGGCCGCGGGTCCGGACCGAACGACATCAGCAATACGCCGCTGAAAAGCAGTGAGAGGCCGATGAAGACGATGAACTGATAGTGATGCGGCCGATTGACGAACCGTTTCACGACGAGCGTCTCCAGCAGATAGCCGAACACGAACATGACGACCGCGGCGATCGCGGCGGCTAGAACGATCGGGACGTCCCAGATTCGAACAGTCCAGTATCCGATGTAGATCCCGAACACGACCATCTCGCCATGAGCGAAATTGACCACGCGCATGACGCCGAAGATGATCGTGAGACCGAGCGCGACGAGCCCGTAAACCAGCCCGATGAGCACCCCGCCGGCGATTACATTGAGCCAGAGCGACAGCATCAGCGACCGACCGCTGATGGATGCGCGATGGAAAGTCTTCGTCTTCCTTGCATGCAGATCGGTTCCATCTTGGCTGTGGCGGAAACGTAGCGGCGTCGGACGTCGTCCTGTGATTCAGACCGCCTTTGGCGCGGCGAAAGATCCGTCGATGTAGACGACCGCCTCACATCCGGCTCTCGTCGTCTGAGCCACCACCTCTCCGGTGAAGATGGTGTGACTACTGTCGCTGTAAGCATTCAACACGCGGCAATCGAAGCTGCAGACCGCGCCGACCAGACTTGGTGCTCCGGTTTTGAGATCGCACCACAAACCGTCGCCGAAGCGGATATCGCCCTTGCTGCCGTCCTGCCCGGAAAACTTGAGCGCCAGATCGCGATGCTCGACCCCCAGAATATTCCAGCAGAACGACCCACTGCTGAGAATGGTGTCGTGCGCACCGGCAGATCGATTGACGCAAACCAGCACGCTGGGCGGAGCCGCCGACAGCGAGCAGCCCGCCGTCAGTGTCAGACCATGACGGTTCGGCGCCCGGCCTGTCGTGACGATCGACACGGTGCCCGGCACGTTGCGCATTGCAGCGCGGAATGCTGCGGCATCGAGTGGGCTCGGTTCGGACAGCGGCGGTGTTGCGGACGACATGGCTACGACTCTTGGATTCACGAGATGGATGCGCCCTATTTGTCTGATTGTGAGTCCGGGCATGCAGCGCTGCCCCGGTGAACGTCTGAACTATCCGGCTGCTTGATAGAACTGGATGACGTTGCCGCCCGGATCCCGCACCTTCACCGCACGGCCATGACTGGCCATGTCTCGAACCGCGCCGACTTGCGCACCCATGGCTGCGGCACGCTCCATAGCGGCCTCCAGGTTGTCGACATCGAAGACGAGAACGGCATCCTTGAGTTGTTCCGACGCGGACTCCATCGGGTCGGCGACGCAGAACGCAGCCGCATCGCTGACGAACTGGATCCACTTGCCGGGATCAGCGAAGCGCACCTTCAGACCCAAGCCTTCATAGAACTCGGCCAGGCGTCCAGGATCGTTCGCTGTCAGATAGACTTGCTTCAGTTTCACGCTCGACAATCCAACCGTCCGCCGCCCTAGTGCGATCGTGGATGAATAGTCGCTCGAGCCTTTCAGCATTACTGCTTGAACAACGCGTGTCGCAGAAGCTTCATCAGCATTTTATGCTGCAGCGACCTGGGACCACGGCGACACTCGGCGAAAGGCGGTCGTACGAAACAGGGCCGCAGAGTTGCGACACTCGACACCGAAGCTCTGCTGCACATCCCGTCAAGTGCCAGGGGGAGCCACTCGATGAAGCGCCGACCGTTGCATCGTGATCGATCCGTTGGATCAACATCGGCCTGCATATCGCATGTGCAAAAAATGTATCGAAATTAGGCAACTAACACCCTGATCGCAACGCACAATCCGAAGGTTGACGGTTTTTCGATACAAGTCGGCGATTTGTCGAAATCCCACAAGCGCAATTGCGGTTAGCGTTTACCACGCGATTGTCATCGCCCCGCAAACGATGGTGATAAGCGCCGCAAGAAGACTGCCAGATTTGGGAGACACGCGATGTCGACAACCTCTCTCGACAGAATAGATATCAAGATCCTCAACGAGCTCCAGCAGAATGCGAGCTTGACCAATGTTGAACTCGCATCACGCGTCAATCTCTCGCCGTCGCCGTGTCTGGCTCGCGTCAGAACACTCGAAAAACTCGGCGTGATCGATCGACGGATCGCTCTTCTCGATCCCGCCGTGCTCGGCATTGGTATAACGGCTTTCATCCAGATCAAGCTGGAAAAGCAGGTCCAGACGTCACTCGAGAGTTTCACCCGATCCATTGACCGACTGGCCCAGGTGATGGAATGCTATCTGATGACCGGCGAGAGCGACTACATGCTCCGCGTCATGGCGGCTGACATCGAAGATCTCGAAGACCTCATCGTCAACAAACTGTCCCGCATCCCCGGTGTCAGCAGCATTCGATCAAATCTGGCCCTCAAGCGTATTTCGTACAAGACGGTGCTGCCGATCGACACCAATCGGCCGGTCACCGTGAAGGCTTGCGCCCTCCCCTCGCGCCCTCTGGAGCGCTCTCCAAGACCCCGATACGACGCAGCTGGTCCTTTGCTGTCCGACGCGCCGATCGGGCTCGACACCAATTGTCCCAGCTACAGCGTGGAAAGACTATGAGGCGCCCCGCCATGGGCTCCGGCCAGTTAGCAATAATGGTGAAATCAAGATCGGCAGAGTGCTCGAGCGGCGCTCAGAGCCTGACAGTCCGCACACGACCCAACGCAAGCACACGTCGACTCCAGCGAGCAGAGCGACCGAGATGACGGCATCGATCGAAGCGGCCCTGCAGGCGTTCGCCGACGGCGAAATCGTCGTGGTCACCGACGACGACGATCGCGAGGGCGAAGGCGACCTCGTCGTCGCCGCCTCGCGGTGCACGGCTGAGAAAATGGCCTTCATCATCCGCCATACATCGGGAATCGTTTGCGCTCCGATTACCCTCGAAGACGCGAGACGCCTGCGGCTTCACCCGATGGTTCTCAACAACGACTCGGCTCACAACACGGCGTTCACCGTGTCGGTGGACTACCGGCCGGATAACGGAACGGGCATCTCGGCCGAAGAGCGGGCCTCGTGCTGCCGTGCACTCGCCAACCCCAACGCTGGCGCCGGCGATTTTTGCCGGCCGGGACACGTCTTCCCTCTGATCGCAAAGGAGGGGGGCGTACTCATGCGCTCGGGTCACACCGAGGCCGCCGTCGACCTGTGCAGACTGGCAGGTCTCGAGCCGGTCGGTGTCATCGGCGAACTGATGAACGACGATGGCTCAGTGATGAAGGGTCCGCAAGTCGCGGCATTCGCCGACAAGCACAAGCTGAAACAGGTCACCATCGCCGACCTCATCAGCTTCCGGCAGGCCCGCGAGACGCTGATCGAGCGCGTCTCGAGCGTCACGGCGGAGAGCCCGATCGGCCCGCTCCAGGGCTATTCGTATCGCTCGCCGTTCGACCCCATTCATCACGTCGCCTATATCTACGGAGAACTGGGCGACGGCACCAACGTCCTAATGGCAGCGGCGTGCTCGTCTATCTGCGCGACGGCGCGGCGGGCGTTCCGCCTGCCCCGCTAGGCCCGATCGGTTCGCGCGAAGACGACCGCAATCGGCAATGGCGCGAGATCGGCGTCGGCGCCCAGATCCTGCGGGATCTCAAGATCAGCTCCATCCGTCACCTCACGTCGTCGACGCATCACTTCAAGGGACTGTCAGGCTTCGGTATCGAGATCGTCCGAAACGAAGCGCTCTAACTCCAGCCGACTGCGTTGCGAAAGTCCATTGAGCGCGTCCCGCACCTCAGGCACCCGGCGAAGCTTGCAGTTCGTCTCGCGACAGATCTCTCCCGGCCCAGTCCGGCCGGCCTCGCGCTCGGAGAAGTAGCGCGCCGGCGACTTGCCAAGCGCCTTCTTGAACATGGTGATGAACGCGCTCACCGATTCGTAGCCGAGCGCCCCGGACACGGACCGAGCGTTCCGGGACGACTTTTAAGCTTGTTCAGCGGCCCAAGAATCTCGGTGCCGCTTTGCGTGACCGACCAAGCTTTTCGTCAGCTCCTTCAATCCCGATCACTCACGCCACTTCGGCTCGGTGGCCGCCAGAAACACCGCCGGTAACGCGATCAGCGGAGGCAGGACGAAACACCACGTCCCGAACTTTGCATAGAGACAGGCGCCGGCTGCGCATCCCAATGCGAAGGCAGCCACGCTTGCGGCCATCTTGCCGAGCCGCGGCCGGGCGACAATTTGCACCGACGCCGGCGCGCCGCGAAAAACGTCTGCGACGTCGATCATGATCTGGGTGGTCGTGCCCGTCATCAAGGTGCTGGGAGGTTCGGTGCCCATATGGATGCGGTGCGCGGCGTTCTGGATGGCCATGGCGGCAACCAATATCATGCCGGTGCAGATCGCCTGCCAGCTGTCGCCTTGGACAAATGGCCCGAAGTAGACGGCACACGCGCCACCTGCCGCCAGAAGTATCGTCTTGATGGCCAGCATCGAGCGGAAGATCGGGAGTCCCATTGCGGGGAGATAGAAGCTCAGGATTCTGCTGACAACCACGACGAAGCAGAAGACGGGGAGAGCGAGCAGCTTCGCCAGGCCTCCGGATGTCCCCAACACCATGGCCGCACCGAAAGTAACGAAGTTGCCCGTGACGTGCGCGGTGAACAATCCCTGGAGCGCAAGAAAGCCGGCGGTATCGACCAAGCCGGCATTCAGGCTCATGAGGAGCGGAAGCAGAAGTATATTCCGTTGCATGTCACCAACCGTATTGAAGCTGGACACCGAGATAGTTGCTGGTGTGCCCACCAGCGCGGATGATCGTGTCACCGGCGTCGAAATGCACGGCCTCGATGGCGCCCGTAAGGTGATCGTTGAACGCGTAGTCGACGCGAAGCTGGCCGTAGGCTCCCGTCCAATTGCTGCCCGTCCCGGCGGTGCCCGCTATCGGCACGCTGGGCTGGACGTAGATCGCGTCGGCCGTCGTTTCGCGCCACTGCAAGCCGATCGCTCCCATCACCTTCAGCCGGTCCGCGGGACTGATGGTTATAGAGGGTTTGAGGTGAAGGATGTTCGCATATCCCGCATATCCGGCCAGCGTGAAATAATAGCCATTCGGGAACAGCGGATTGAACGTTCCCAGCGTTCCGTCTCCAGAGCGATGGTCGCCCGAAGCAGCGTCGAACTGGAGGCCGATGCGCGGCAGCCAGGGAACACCGGTCAATGTATATCCGATCCGCGTGCCGACGGCCCAGGCACGGATATCCTTCGCTCCCACCTGACCCGCCTGCCCCATGGCTTCGAGGTCCCAGTCGAACTGTTGGGACTTTCCCGCGAATCTCGCATCCAGAACGTGACGGCTTTCGTCGCCCAATGCATCGAGATATCTGGCGCTCTTCCGCTCGTACAGCGAGTAGTAGCCCGACAGCTCGTTGTCACCCATGACCTTCCGCTCGACCCGGAGCGTGCTGAAGCGGAAGTTGTCGTTCGAGGTGTCGTCGAAAGGGCGAACGTCGAAATATTGGACGGGGCGGCTGACAAAGCCGATGAACCGCCAGACGCCGGTTTCCCAGTCGGCCCAGATCGCATCGAATGATTGTCTGACGTTGGGACCATCCCGCGACGATACGAAGCGCTGCAGGTCGAAGGCGAAGTCCTGTCGTCCGATGCGCGCCTTCAGGGTCCCGCCCGCGAAAATGTTGACGTATTCGAGGAAGGCAAGGCGAAGGTCGGCACGGTCCTGGTCGACAGGGGAGATGTTGAGCTTGTCGAAGGCCCGATCGTCCTCGAGCTGCACGAAGGCGCGCCAGTTCTCGTTGAAGTGAATGTCGGCGTGGACCTGCAAACGCTGTATGAGATAGCTGTCCGAGGACGTGTTGCCGGTGCCGAACGCCGCTGCGCTATTGGTCTCGAAGCGTTCGCGCAGCGTCGCCCCCAGCGAGACGTAGCTTTTCGGATCGGTGGCCCAAAGCGGGATGTACTTGAGCCCGTCAAACGGTTCGGTACGCAACCTCGGATCGGCAAGGACCGACCAGTCCTCTGCCCAGCGGTTCGCCTGGATCGCTGGCCGCTTGGAGACCGCAGCGTCCTCGGCCCGCGCGAACCCGACGCCGGCGCCAAGGGTCGCAAGCGTCAGAACGATCCAGAAGTTGCGCATATCGCCCCGTGCCAGCATCGGCGGACGTCACCTCATTTGGCGTCCGCCCGCGATGCACTCTTCGGGCCAAGGGAGTGGATCTCGGCGACGTACCCGCCGGGGAACATGACGAACGCAGCAGACCGGCTGCTCGACGTGTAGGATTCGACCAGCACTGTGGCTCCGGCGTCCTTCGCCTTGCCGAGGGTGGCTGCGAGGTCAGCGACTTCATAACCCGTCGTCTCCCGACCGTAGGGATAGGGCAGATGACCGTCGGTGACCAACACGACCATCTTCCCGAATGGGGACTCGATCCGGATGCGCCGGTAGGTCAAATCGGGTCTTCCGATCTCGACGCCGGGCGCCTTCGCGTCGTCCGAGACGACCTTGCCGCGGGAGAAGGCAAGAAAACTCCGGGTGAAGGCGGCGGCCCGGTCGGGCGAGACGTATACGCGATTCTCCGGAATCCGCTCGAAGGGAGCGTAGTCGGGTTTCGTCGTATGCCAGTAGAGCTGGAGGTTGACGCCGCCGGGCCACTGGACCACGGCATCGCGCCCGATGGGATCCGGGAAGGTGGAGACGATCACGTCAGCCCCCGCAGCGCGGGCCGCCTTGATCGCCTCGTCCATGTCCGCAACCAGATAGCCGTTGCGCTCGGCGCCAAACGGATACGGGATCGGCGTCTTGAAGCCGAACAGCGAGACGGTGCCGACAGGCGTCTGCAACAGTTGCGACGTGGTGCTGCTTGGCGTGGGCGTTACGGTTGCGACCACCTGCTTGGTGCTCTTGCCGCCAAACGTGGCCAGAAAACTGGACACGAACTTGTCCACGTCCTCAGGCGCGACGTAGACGTGCGTTGTGTCGTATTGCGGGGCAACGGCAACAGCCTGCTCCTTCGACTTCGTCGCTTCCCTGGCGACGACCGGCGAGCTCACCGCGACAGCCGCCGCCAACGCCACGACAGCGAACATCCGTGTTGATTTCATCAGGAAACTCCTTGGACGGATTGAGATCGCGGCGCCCGGTCCGGGCGATGCGAAGTCTCATTGGACAGAATCGATACGATGACAAGCCCCGCAATCAAGCCGAGATGCTCGAAGAAGGCATTCGTGGCCATGAATCTCTCATGGCCGCCCATCGTCCAGAACGCGTTTGCGGTGAGCATCGCGACGAACGTCAGGATGCCGAGCCCGCCGGCTCCCAGCCACACGAAACGATTCACGACGACAAGCAGAGACCCGCCGAGTTCGACCACGATAGCGGCGGTCGCCCACAGCCAGCCCGGATACAGGCCGAAATGTTCCTGCTCGGCCACCGCGCCCGCGAAATCGAGCAGTTTGGTGAAGCCGCCGAGCAGATAGGCCGACACCAGAGCCAGCCTGGCCGCATGCCACAGAAACGGCCAGCGCAGGATCACGGAGATCCAGTTCGGTGTGGCTGCGGCAGGCATGTCAGACCGCCCAGCAGGCGCATCCCAGCGCGCCCCAGAAGCTTCGGAGGTCGGAGACAGGCAAGCGGCTCGACCAGGCCGTAGCATGGTCGTGTCCATGGACGCCGCAGGAATTGGCGCAACCGCACATCTGCATGGCCTTCATCGCAAGGCTGGTGTCCTTCGTCTTTGCCTTTTCGTCGGCCCAGGCCGCGTACCCGCCGAAGCGGCGGACCGGAGACCAGTCCGGCATGGCGGGCGGAGGTGTGACACTCTCCAGCTTGGCGAAGTCTCCCGCGCTATAAACAATCCTGCCTCCGACCATGGTCAGCAGCGAACTCGTATCGGCGATCTCGGCCTCGCTGCACGAGAAGTAGTCCCGGTCCGGGACGATGAGGTCGGCGAGCTGGCCGACCTGGATCCGCCCCTTGTTACCCTCCTCGTTCGAGAACCATGTCACGTTTTCGGTCCACATCCGCAGCGCCGTCTCGCGATCCAGACAATTGCGCTGGGGCGTGATGCGCAACCCGCCGACGGTCCGGCCGGTGACGAGCCAGGACAGAGAGACCCAGGGGTTGTAGGACGCAACGCGGGTCGCGTCCGTACCGGCCGACACCTTGACGCCCTTGTCGATGATCTTCTTGACCGGCGGCGTCGCCTCGGCGGCGCCCGCCCCATAGCGCTCGACGAAGTATTCGCCCTGATAGGCCATCCGGTGCTGCACGGCGATGCCGCCGCCGAGCGCCGCGATACGATCGATCGACTGGTCCGAGATCGTCTCGGCGTGATCGAAGAACCAGTGCAGGCCCTCCAGGGGCATGTCCTGATTGACGCGCTCGAAAACGTCCAGCGCCCGTGAGATCGTCTCGTCGTAGGTGGCATGGAGACGCCACGGCCATTTGTTCTGAACGAGGACGCGAACGACCTCCTCGAGCTCGCCTTCCATCTCCGCAGGTATGTCCGGACGCGCGACCCGAAAATCCTCGAAGTCGGCCGCCGAGAACACCAGCATCTCGCCGGCACCGTTGTGCCGGAAATAGTCGTCACCCTGCTTGTACTTCGAGGTTTTCGTCCAGTTCAGGAAGTCCTCCTTCTCGCCCTTGGGCTTCTGGGTGAAAAGGTTGTAGGCGAGCCGTATCGTCAGGAGGCCTTCGTCGCTCAGCTTCTGGATGACGGCGTAGTCGTCGGGATAGTTCTGGAATCCTCCGCCGGCGTCGATCGCACCGGTGACGCCGAGCCGGTTCAATTCGCGCATGAAATGACGCGTCGAATTGACCTGATAATCGAACGGAAGTTTCGGGCCCTTGGCGAGAGTCGCGTAGAGGATGTTGGCGTTGGGCTTGGCCAGCAGCAAACCCGTCGGATTGCCCTTGGTATCGCGCATGATCTCGCCGCCCGGCGGTTCTGGCGTGTCCTTAGCATAACCGACGGCCCGCAGCGCCGCGCCGTTGAGGATGGCCCGATCGTAGAGATGCAGCAGGAAGACCGGCGTGTCGGGCGCGACGGCGTTGAGCTCGTCGATCGTCGGAAGCCGCTTCTCCGCGAATTGGTGTTCGGTGAATCCGCCGACCACTCTGACCCACTGCGGCGGTGGCGTGACGGCGACCTGCCGCTTCAGCATGTCCATCGCAGTGGCGAGCGAGCGTACCCCGTCCCAGCGCAGCTCCATGTTGAAGTTCAGACCGCCGCGGATGATGTGAAGGTGGTTGTCGATCAGGCCCGGCAACACGCGCCGTCCCCTGAGATCGACGATCTTCGTGGACGGCCCCGCCAGCTTCATCACGTCCTGATCGTGCCCGACCGCGACGAAGCGGCCATCGGCGATCGCGACCGCCGAAGCCGTCGGGTTCGAGCGATCGAGCGTCGTGAACAGACCACGATGCAGGATGATATCGGGTGCGGAGCTCATGAATGTTTCTCCAGGCCGTCCACCGAGGCGGCACTTTTCGATTGGTCGTTTTGGCGTCCAGGCAGCATGCCGAACATGTGCGGAGCGCACTTGGCCTGCTGCCACGCCGACGCCAGCCCGTGCCCGGAAAGCAACTGTCGGGCTACGGGAACGATCTGCTCACCGGCGAGGATGCCGAGAAGCCCGACCAGCGCCACCAACGGAGGCGCCGGCGAGCGCACGTTCAGCAGGCTGTAGATGACGCCGACCAAAAGGCCGGCGCCGAGGGACAACAGATAGATTTTCATCACGGTGATCCGCGATTGGAGGACGTTCAGCCGGCTTTCGCGCCTCCTTCGGACGCATGTTCGCCGAGCGCCCATTTCGAGAAGCGGATCTGGATCCCGTAGGGCGAATGCGCGCGCTGGATGTCCATCATTCCCTCGTAGGTCTCGCTGCGCGCCCAGTCCTGCTGAAGCTCGTAAGCGTATTGCGACGAGGTGATGGGAACCGCCCCTGCCTGGATGGCGCGCTCCATCGCGCGGTTGTGGGCTTCGAGCGAGAGGTCACCGCAAGCATCGGCGGCAATGTAGATCTCGTAACCCTCCTTGAGCATGTCCAGGGTCGGAAAGATCACGCAGGCCTCGGTCCAGAGACCGGCTAGCACGAATTTCTTGCGACCGGTGGCAGCCACCGCCTTTCGGAAGTTCGCGTCGAGCCAGGAATTCATCGACGTGCGGTCGATGATGTCGTGCTCCGGAAACAGCGAGGTGACTTCCGGCATGAAGGGGCCGGAGAAGGAATCTCGCGCCACCGTGGTCAGCACGGTCGGAATTTTGAAGAGCTTAGCGGCCTTTGCCAGGATCTGGACGTTGTTAACCGTGACCAGGCGGTCATGCGATTGAACGCCCTGGAACATGGCCGGCTGATAGTCGATCAGTGCGATCGCGCTGTTGTCGGGGGTGAGCATATCGAGTTTCGACATCGAGAAGTTCTCCTTGCGATCGGCATGAGCGATCGAGCGAAAGGGGATGGATGGGCGGCTGTATCGTGAACCCTGAACGCCGGCCAACGCTTGGACGATTTCGTCGCGGCTTGGATTTCGGCGCGATGATCATTTAGGTGCGGCGAATTGCCGAGCGCATGTCCGCAGCGCCGGTCGGAGATCGCCAGCTTGTCCAAACGACGCGCAGATCGTGCAAGCCAATCCGCACACCATCCGCGACCTTGCGCGCAGGAGGGCCGAACGCTCGAGCAGAATGTCGTTCGCCCTTCATCTTTTCGTCACAGGAGCGAACAATGGCCTTGCTTGAACTGCGGGACGGCACAGAGCTTTATTACAAGGACTGGGGAAGCGGAAAGCCGATCCTGTTCAGCCACGGCTGGCCGCTCAGCGCGGACATGTGGGACGCGCAGATGCTTTTCTTCGCCGAGCGCGGCTACCGAGCCGTGGCGTTCGACCGCAGGGGCTTCGGCCGGTCGAGCCAGCCCTGGACAGGCTATGACTACGACACCTTCGCCGACGACATCGCTGACATTGTCAATCATCTCGACCTGAAGGATGTGACGCTGGTCGGATTCTCCATGGGCGGCGGAGACATCGCGCGCTACGTGGCGCGGCATGGCACGTCGCGGGTCGCCAAATTCGTCCTGCTCAGCGCCGTGACGCCTCTCTTCGTCAAGACCTCGGACCATGACGGCGTCGACAAGTCGGTGTTTGACGGCATCAAGGCCGGCCTGATCAAGGACCGCGCGCAGTTCCTCGACGACTTCAGCCCGCTCTTCTACGGTACGAACCACGGCATGAAGGTGTCGCAAGGCGTATTCAAGCAGACCCTCCAGATCGCGCTTCAGGCGTCGATCAAGGCGACCATCGATTGTGTGACCGCATTCTCAGAAACCGACTTCCGGCCCGACATGGCCAAGATCGGCGTGCCCACCCTGGTGATCCACGGCGAGGACGATCAGGTCGTGCCGCTCCCCTTCACGGGCAAGCTGGCCGCCGAGATGATCAAGGGCGCCAAGTTGAAGACCTATCCGGGCGCTCCGCACGCGACGGCGACGACGCATGCCGACCAGGTCAATGCAGACCTCCTTGCATTCCTGAAGGCCTAGCCGGAGAAAGTCGATGACCCAGGATCCTCTTCATCTGCTCGAGCCCAGGGACTGTGCCCTGCTTTTGATCGACCAACAGGCCGGTCTGGCTTTCGGAGTGGGTTCGATCGATCGGCAGGTTCTCGTGAACAACGTGGTCGCGCTCGTGAAGACCGCGACGGTGTTCGACCTGCCTGTCGTCGCCTCCACCTCGGCGACGAAAGTGTACAGCGGGCCGCTGATGCCGGCGGTTAAATCGGCGCTTCCAGGCGTCGAGCCGATCGACCGGCGCAGCATGAACGTGTGGGAGGACGACAAGGCTCGCGAGGCCATCCTCGCCACCGGTCGAAGCCGCCTGATCGTTTCGGGCCTGCTGACCGAGGCCTGCGTGACGTTCGCGGTGCTTTCGGCCCTATCAGCCGGTCTGGAAGTCTACGTCGTCGGCGACGCCTGCGGAGGATTGACGACCGCAAGCCACGACCTGGCTCTCGGCCGGATGCAGGCCGCCGGCGCGCGCCTCACGTCCTGGATCCAGGTTCTGCTGGAGATGCAGCGCGATTGGACGAGGCATGAAACCTACGATGGCGCACGCGCCATCGTCGAATCCCATGCCGGGGGATACGGGATCGGCCTGGCTTATGCCCGCGACATGATCCGCCCCGGTTGAGACAACGCCGAGCTCGCATCAGCCCTCGGAGCGGGCCCTTCGCCAGGCTCCGGGGCTGGCCCCCACATTGCGGGAAAACACCCTGGTGAAGTAGCTCTGGTCGCCAAAGCCGCAAATAAGCGCAATGTCGGCCAGCGGAAGCTTCGTGCTCAACATCAGGCGCTTCGCCTCATCGATGCGAAGCTGGGACAGGAATTCGTGCGGGGCAACGCCCGTGCTGCGTCGGAACGATCTCGCAAAATGGCTTGGCGTCAACTTGCATTCCGCGGCGACGTCGGCAATCGTCAAATTGCTGGCGAGACGCGCTCGCATGATTTCCTTCGCGCGACGCTCCTGCCAGGGAGCAAGGCCTCCACCCGCAGCTTTTTCCTGTGGGCGCATTCCGCCGTAGGTCTGGGCGAAATGAGCCAGGACACTCAACCCGATCTGATCGACGAAGAGCTGATTGCTCGTCGGATCCTGCTCCACTGCGCTGAGCAGAACGCTGGACAGGGTCGAGAGGAAGGGATCACGCTGATCCCTGCTCCACTTGAGCGTCGAGATCGGCTTGGCTCCGTGCTCTCGGGCGAACTCGTCGAGGGCCGTCTGTGGCACGTAGTACTGGACGGCATCGAACGGGCCCTTGAACTCACATTGGGGATTGTCCATCAGGTTGATAACGCTGACGCTCCCCGCACCGAAAGCTCCCGAATACCTCGGTCGTCCCGCGAGCCAGCAGGAATGCCGTTCGAGGTCGCCCAGCTGGTGCAGGATGCTGTAGGCCGGCTCGGAAGGAATCGGCGCGGTCCGCTCCCGAATGAATTGGGAGCAGGTCAGCCGGGTCATCGCCAGGGCCAATCGCCCTTCGCGCTTGACGCTCAGCAGGCAGTCACCCTCCATTCCCAGGTGCTGGCTGAGGCGACGCCCATAGAAGCCGGCCGCCGTGCTATCGGACTCTTCCATCATCGGAGGTGTTCAAAGCTATCCATCGTCGGATATGCGGCCATCGTGAGTCCGAAGGACCACGTGCGGATCACATCCACCGCATCGATTTTCCTCATAGAGCGATAGTCGTCCTCGTTCAAGTCACTGATCCGCCAGCAAGGCTGCCAACCGGAAAACCGATTGCAGAAGGAAACGATGACCCAGAATAGGTGACATTTGGCGGACTTGATAATCCGTCCTAATTCCACTTTATCTGTGAAACAATTTCAAAAATGGATACGCGATGGATAATCGCATCGGCGAAATGCAGGTCTTCCTCCGTGTGGTCGAAGCCAAGAGCTATTCCGAGGCGGCGCGTCGACTGTTGATGACGCCGTCCACCGTCAGCAAGCTCATCGGAAGGATCGAGGCACGGCTTGGCGTCAGACTGTTCGAGCGTTCGACGCGGCGGCTGTCGCTGACATCCGAGGGACGGATGTACCACGACAAGAGTGTCGCGCTGCTGGCCGAGCTCGATGGCATCGAACGCGGAATCTCTCGGGGGGCAGCCGCCGCGGGCGGAACGATTCGGGTCAACACTACGGTTTCCTTCGGCATTCTCGGCCTTGAGCCGCTGCTCCCCGCCTTCTGGCAAGCTCACCCCGAGATCGTGGTCGACATCTCGCTCTCCGACGAAATCGTCGACATGTACCTCGACCGGACCGATGTCGCCTTCCGCGTCGGTCCCTTGCAGGCCTCCGCAATGGTCGCCCGGCGCATTGGGGTCGTCAAACGAAGGATCGTCGCATCTCCAGACTACATAAATCGCCTGGGAAAGCCGAAGAAGGTTCAGGACCTTTCACGTCACAATTGCTTAGGATTCAATTTCCGACGCTCTGCCCCGGTCTGGCCTCTGAAGGAGAGCGGGCGAATTGTCGACCGCGCAATCAGCGGCTCGCTGCTCGCAAACAACGCTCAAAGCCTGCGGCGAATGGCAATCGCGGGCATCGGCCTTGCAAGGCTCGCCGATTATCACGTTCGCGACGACATATCGGCTGGCCACCTGGTTGAAGTGCTCGAGGGCACGGCAGGCGACGAAGAGCAAATACACGCGCTTTATCACGGCGGACCGCGGCTGCCCTTTCGCGTGAGAGCATTCCTTGACTTCATGTGCCCGCGACTGACCGATTTCATGGAAGGTCGAGCTCGCAACGGTCGACAGGCAGTTCAAGCGAGCGGAGGCAGGATCGCCGCCAATTCGGCGCGACGCTCTTCGAGAAAAGACGGCAGCTGAAGTTGCTGGCCCAACCTTTCCGGCGCCTCGTCAACCGCGAACCCCGGGCCGTCAGTCGCAATCTCGAAAAGCACGCCGCAAGGCGCGCGAAAGCCGACTGCGTTCAAGTAGGTTCGCTCGATGGGATCGCTCACCACGATGCCGTACACCGACCGGAGTTTCTCGACCATCTCCGATCGATGATCGAGATTGCTCGCGCGGAAGGCGACGTGCCGGATGGTGCCGCCGCCGAGGCGCCCACGCGATGACTTTCCGATCATGCGCAAGGTGATCGTCCCGCCCGGGCCGTCATGAGCCACGAAGCGCATGGCACCATTTCTCTGGGAGACCAACTGGAAATCGAAAACCTTCTGAAGGATGTCGATGGTCTCATCCTCCTCGCGGACGTTCAGCGTGACGCCATGAAGGCCGCGCAGCGCGAGATCAGCCTTGTTTGGGTCCGCCTGCCCCGATCGTCCCTCCCATGTCTCGATCAGCGAGAGGGCCGTACCATCGGGATCCGAGAAACAGAGCGTCCGCTCGCCGAAGGGCGACACCTCCGATCGATAGGTCACGCCCGCAGAAGCGAGCCGATCCGCCCACCAGTCGAGTGAATCCCCTGCGACGCGGAAGGCGGTCTGCACCACCTCGCCGGCGCCGGTCAGCCCCGGCGTCACGCAATTCCAGGCCAGCGTACTCATTACGGTGCCCGGATTGCCGACGTCGTCGCCGTAGTACACGTGGTAACTGCCGGGGTCGTCATAGCAGACGGTCTTCTTGACCCGCTTGAGCCGCAGCACACCCGCGTAGAAGTCGGCGGCGCGCCGTACGTCGCCGATGATCGCTGTGACGTGATGAAGTCCCCGTGCGTTCACGCAATTGCTGCCTAATCCTCGGTCCCGAGGCCGTCCGTTCGGAGCACCATCTCCGCGCGCGGGTCCTCGTTCTCCCTCCGGTTGCTACTCGTTTCGAACAGACAATCCCGAACATCGCCGCGCGTCTTGGACTTTCTCCCGATCCTGGAACCGCCGCCAGGGTAAAATACGGCACCTGACCGGGCGTTCCCGCAGCTGCAGCGATGCAATCGTGCAAAACGCCGTGAAAACCTGCAATCAGTTACCTCCGACTTGACGAAGGATCGCGCCCGAAAACCCTCGCACCCCGGGCATGAGATCGGTGACCGCCATTCGTCGAGCAACTTGCCGGGCAAACGGCATCCGCCAGTTCTATCTGGAGGCCGGGGCCGGCCCCCCGGTCGCTCTGCTGCACGGCTTCCCGGAGACCAGCTTCGCCTGGCGTTTCCAGATACCGGCGCTTGCCGCCCACTACCGGGTGATCGCGCCGGACCTGCGCGGATACGGCGAGACCGACAAGCCGCCGAACGGCTACGACAAGAGGACGATGGCCAACGACATCGTCGAGCTCTTGAAGACACTCGGCGTAAGGCGCGTGGCACTGATCGGACACGATCGCGGCGCGCGGGTCGCGACCCGCCTGGTCAAGGACCACCCGGATCTGGTCGATCGCCTCGTCGTCATGGATAACGTTCCAACCCGCATCGTGGCGCGCGAGATGAACGCGAAAGTCGCCCGCGAATACTGGTTCTTCATGTTCCACCAAATCCCCGATCTGCCCGAGGCATTGATCGCGGGACGCGAGGACATCTGGCTTCGTCACTTCTTCTCCGACTGGTGCCACGACCCGAAGACGATCTCCGGCGAGGCGTTCGAGACCTATGTGAAGTCCTACAGCGCGCCTGGCGCCGTACGGGGCGCGATGTCCGACTATCGCGCCGGCGCAGAAGACATCGCGCAGGATCTCGAGGACGCCGAGCAGAAGATCCGGTGCCCCGTGCTTTCCCTTTGGGGTGAAGACTTCGGCGCCGTCGGCGGCCTCTTCAACATGAAAGCGGTCTGGAGCGAGATGGCCGAAAACCTCTCGGTCGCCCCGATCGAACGTTGCGGCCATCTTCCGCAGGAAGAACAGCCGGAACGGGTCAACAAGCTTCTTCTCGATTTTCTGAAGGGCTGGAAGGGGTGAGATCGTCAATTGCGCCATGTCACGCGGTCGACTGAACCGAAGCACCTGGAGATGAGGAGACTAGGATGAAGCCGATCCGTATCGTAGCGATATTGACGTTCGTATCCTCACTATCTCATGGCCAGGTGCATGCCGGCGCTCCGCAGGTCCGCACCCAGGCGCCGGGCTTCTACCGCATCATGCTCGGCCGCGTCGAGATAACGGCCTTGCTCGACGGGCCCCACCCCTTTCCCGTCCACGACGTGATGACGAGGAACGAGACGATGCCGGGCGGAGACCGGAAAGCCGTGAAGCTCGCGGAAAGCCATCCCGGTAGAGCGGATGCCGTGCTCGCCGCCTCCGATCTCGCGGCCCCGGTGGAAGGCTCGATCAATGCCTTCTTGGTCAACACGGGAGACAGGCTCATTCTGATCGACAGCGGCGCAGGCAGCCTCTATGGCGCATGTTGCGGGCACCTCCTCGAAAATCTGCGTGCGTCCGGATACAGACCGGAGCAGATCGACGAGATCTATCTCACGCACTTGCATGCCGATCACGTCGGCGGCATCGCTCCGGAAGGAAAGCCAGCGTTCGCCAATGCGACCATAAGGGTCAACCAGAAGGACCTCGACTACTGGCTCGACGCCAAGAACGAGAATGAAGCTCCCAAATTCCTCAAGCCGATGTTCGAGGGCGATCGCGCCTCGTTGAAGCCCTACAGGGAATCCGGCCAGCTGAAGCCCTTCTCAGAAGGCCAGGAGCTCTCGCCGGGGATCCGCGCAATTCCTACTCCCGGGCACACCCCAGGCCACACGTCATACGAGGTCTCGAGCGAAGGGCAAACATTGCTTGTCTGGGGCGATCTCGTCCATGTTGCGCCGATCCAGTTTCCCGATCCCGCCGTGACCGTGACTTACGACAGCAATCCGCTGTCGGCGGAACTGGAACGCACGGCAGCCTTCGCTCGGGCCGCGCGGACGTCGACGTGGATCGCGGCGGCTCACATCGCCTTTCCTGGAATCGGACATATCCGCTCGGTCGATGGCCGGTTCGAGTGGCTACCGGCGAACTACACCACCGTGTTGAAACCGGCGAATGACTGACGCAACGCTCGAAGTTCGAGCATTTTGATCCGGCGTTGCCGGCCTATGGGCGGGCAGAGTTCGATCGATTGAGTGAACCGATGCCCCTATCCGACGAAAAGCCCGATCCGTCGCCCGCAATGCCCAACGCTTCTCCATGGATCGCATTTCGGCACACCACGTTCACGGTTGTGTGGATCGCGACCGTCGTCGCCAACGTCGGCACGTGGATGTACAACGCTGCGTCCGGATGGCTGATGACCAGCCTCGATGCCAATCCCCTCACCGTCTCCCTGGTTCAGGTCGCGAGCAGCCTTCCGATGTTTCTGTTCGCGCTGCCGGCCGGCGCGCTGGCGGATACGGTCGACAAGCGCCGTTTCCTGATCGGTTGTGAAATCGTCCTTACCATCATCGCGGCAGCAAGTGCGGTGCTCGTCGGGCTCAACCTCGTCACTCCGCCCATGCTTCTGCTGTTCACGTTTCTGCTCGGCGCCGGCGCTGCCTTCACCGCGCCCGCATGGCAGTCGGTTGTCCCGCAGCTTGTCCCGAGGCAGGACCTGACCGCGGCCGTGGCCGGCAACGGCGTAGGCGTCAACATCAGCAGAGCCATCGGGCCGGCGCTGGGTGGCGCCGTCATCGGCGGGTTCGGCATCGCGGCACCCTTCTGGATCAATGCGCTGAGCAATTTCGCCGTGATCGGAGCGCTCCTGTGGTGGCGCCCGGCGTCCTCGCAAGGCAGCGCGCTGCCACCGGAACGTCTCGCTGGCGCCATGGTGACCGGCTTCCGCCATGCGCGCTTCAATCCGAAGCTTCGTGCGACACTCGTCCGAGCGGCGGCGTTCTTCTTCTTCGCGAGCGCCTATTGGGCACTGCTCCCGCTCGTCGCGCGCAATCAGATCGCGGGCGGTCCAGCACTCTACGGCATCTTGCTCGGAGCGATCGGCGTGGGTGCCGTCGTCGGTGCGTTCATACTGCCCTGGATGAAGACGACCTTCGGGCCCGACGGGCTCGTTGCGGCCGGCACCGCCGGCACGGCGCTTAGTCTGATCCTCCTGGGCATCGCGCGTTACCCGGAGATCGGCCTCGCAGCGTGCCTGATCGCGGGTATCTCGTGGATCGGCGTCCTCGCGACGGTCAATGTTTCAGTTCAGGTCTCACTGCCGGACTGGGTGCGCGGCCGGGGGTTGGCGATTTTCGTCACCGTGTTCTTCGGCGCGATGACCGCCGGCAGCGCGCTCTGGGGTCAAATTGCCTCTGGACTCGGCTTACCTGCGGCACACTTCCTCGCCGCTGCGGGCGCCCTCGCAGGAATCGCGTTGACCTGGCGTTGGAAGCTTCAAACCGGTGCAGGCATCGACCTTGCGCCCTCGATGCATTGGCCCTCACCTGTCCTGGCAATCGACGCAGACGCTGACCGCGGGCCCGTCCTGATTACGGTCGAATACCGCCTCTCCCCGGAGCGCCGCGAAGCCTTCCTCGTCTCCATCAGAGACTTGGAACAACAGCGAAGGCGTGATGGCGCATATTCTTGGGATGTCTTCGAAGACGCCGCCGAGAGCGGACGCTTTCTGGAGACATTCATGGTCGCGTCTTGGCTCGAGCACCTGCGGCAACACCAGCGCGTGACCAACACCGACAGATCTGTTCAGGACCTCATCCGCGAGTTCAGCGCCGCGGCCGAGACCAGGGTAACCCACTTCATCGCCGCCAAGTTTCGGTAAACCGGCCTTGGCACGCACAGCAAACAGTCATTGCCGTAGATGCTGATATGCCGACGTTGGGGCGCTACCATCTAGCGTGAGAAATCGGATAAAATCGTGGTTTGGAGCACAAATCACAGCCTTGGTAGCGGGATCGAATCGAACTGCCCACATCAGCATTCTTCACCCTTACACCGAATAGCGGCCTCCTCCCCACAGGCGAGACGCCTCGGACCGGCTGTTCAGATTTGCCGTCAGTAGATTTTTCTTGATCTCTCGGTGCACACTCTCAAGGGGATGAAGCACGAACGTGTGCACTCCAAACTAGCCGAAATTGCAGACGTTTGTATCCGTTTTGACCTCTCGGTGCACACCTAGTGCACACGAAAGCCGGAGTGCACACGCGTGGCGACTTACCTCGCCGATCAAAAGCTGCCGTGATGGCGTCGCTCAAGACTGAGCTAGGCAGTGTGAAGCTGCCGCTCTCAATCGAGAGCGGCTAATCGAGTTCGGAAGAAAGCGTGCCAAGCAGGGTGCTGGCCCCGCGGACATCGGCGATCGATTTGTCCTTCATCCGCACGATCATAACGCATACCGCCGCTGTGCATGGCATCGAGGTTTCGGCCGAGGAAGCCCGCCTCGCACGCGTCGCGTTAAGTCACCTCAATTTGGTTGGAAAGAGCAAAGAGCGTGACCGACGGCCCACGCAGGACGAGCTCGACGAGCTGATCGAATACTTTGAGACGAACCGTCGGCAATTCATACCGATGGGTCGGATCGTCAGATATGCCGTGGCGACGACTTTGCGCCAGCTACCGGCACAAACGTCATTCTGGAATCGATCACGCTGCCGCTTCGACTCGCCCCTTCGCCTTGGTGGCCTTCATGTCCTTTGCAGGCGGCATACCGAACAATCGACCGTACTCGCGCGTGAACTGCTGTACGCTCTCGTATCCGACGGCGTGAGCCGCGGTGCTGATCATCGCCCCCTCCGAGAGCATCATGCGTCTCGCCTCGATGAGACGTAACTGCTTCTGAAACTGCAAAGGCGTCAGCGACGTGATCGACCGGAAGTGTTCATGGAATGAAGATGGACTCATGCCGGCAGCATCCG